>JBFIYQ010000080.1:0-9154 GCA_041605275.1 Gammaproteobacteria bacterium | reverse complement strand
TCCGTAGAAGTCGGGCAATGTCGCGGGAGAGATTCTTCCGGTGACGAAATACACGCCAACTGGAGTTCTTTGATCACCCTCGCGCAGCTTCCGCGCGCCGTTCTTACCGCTGGAGACATACTGGTCGGTGACTCGCCTAAGCGTGCCGTTTTCATTGGCGAACACGTACAGTCGAGATGCCGGAACGTCCACCACGATAACGTGCTTCTGGTCGCGGGCGAGCATGACCAGGTTTTCGGGAATGCGGTCATCCGCGGGCGCGGAGCGATGGTGGGCGATCCGTCGTCGCGCCTCGTCCCTGAGCGCCTCCAGGCGATCGGCGGCGCCTATGTCGAAATTGCCGAATCGTCCCAGCGGCCGGATTCGGGCGCTCAACAGGTCGGCGTAAACGAGCTGCGCGAGCTGGAAATCCGGACGAAGCGTGACCAGCTCTTCCAGCAGCGTAACCGCATCCTCGAGCCGGTTCTGGTCAAGCGCCTCGATGCCGGCCAGAAGAAGCGACTCCTCCAGGCTTGCGGAATCCAGCACGCGGGCGCCGTTGGTCTGCGGCAAAGAGTCCGACGCGGCCTGAGACGCAAGCGGCAGAATCAGCAGCCACGCGGTCAGAAAAAAGGCGCCGGCTGCGCGGCGTCGCTTCAGCTCACCGGTCCTCATGCATTAATTAACCGTCTGCTCCAACAGGATCTTCCAGTTTCCCCCCTGCCTGACGAGATCCAGCCGCTTGATTACCTGATCGGCATAACTGTCGGAACGATAGGACTGCTCGAACGTCACCGAAGCACGACCGTCGCCAGTTTGGGCCACCCGGGGCCGGTCAATTCTGATGTCGATAAATTGCGGCCCTGCAACGCGTTTCCGTCGAAGTATAGTCCAACTCTCCCTGCTGCGGCCGTCGGCAGGCACGAACGACTGCGCGTAATGTCCGAGGTACGCGTCCACGTCCTGACTCGACCACGCGTCGGCCCAGCTCCTGAGCGTCGCCAGCACCTGGCCCTCCACGTTCGCCGACGCCTTCGGCTCCACCGAAGGGAGCGGCGGCGACGCGGCGGTTGCAACGGTCGGAGACGGCATCGGAGCGGGCGCCTTCGCCGTCATCGCGGTTGACGCCCCGCGCGTTCCGCCGCCTGCGCCGCTCAGCTCTTCCGCCAGCGCATACTTGGTCCGCGCGGATCGATTGGCGTCATCAAGGGCGATGGCTCTGGAATACGAAAGCGCCGCCATTTTGCCGTATACGTCCCCCAGATTTTCATGCGCCGTAGCATAGCTGGGGTGAATACGAAGGGCTACGAGCAGATGGGAGCGTGCCTTCTCCAGTTCGCCCGACGCGGCATGCAGCACCGCGAGATTATTGTGCGGCTCGGGAAGCTCCGGAAAATCTCTCACCAGGGCGGAAAAAATATCGATGGCCCGCTGGCGTTGACCGGATTCCGCCAGAGCGACCCCTTTGAGAAATCGCGCCGAAGAATCATTGGGTGACTTCTCAAGGTGACTATCGAGACGTTTTATAGCATCCGAATGACGACCCTGCCGCATCAGTGATCGCGCGTCGTCAAGTGTATCCGCGTGTGCCGTCGCCGCCAGCGCAGCGCTGAGAACTAACACCAGCAGGCCGGCAGAAAGTCCGAATGCTCTCATTGCACCTTCCGTGAGGAAACCGGGCGGATTCTAGCCCAAACGAAGCACGAACTCACAGTCTGCGGCCTGAAAGATTGAGCGCTCGGATCATCGGCGGCGATTCGTTACCGCTGCTTAAAGTCGTGACAAGTCATCACTCAGCCGCGACAGTATCATCAGCACCGCCTCACTCATGGCCGAAGTCGCGCGCCCCACGTGGTCGCCATCGATATTCAGCTCCTGCACGTAGGTCTCGAGGTGAAGCAGACGATTGTCGCGCACCCTGTAGAGACCGAATTCCAGTGAAACCACCACTCTTGGCGCTGAACCGCGGATCTGCTCGAGCCGCTTGATCTTCCCGGTAAGCTGGTAGTCGGCGGCGGCGCGAAATTCGGGGGTAACGACCGTGTCGGCGATCCGTGCCCGGCGCAGATACTCCACCGTCCTCTCCTGAATCATGCGCGTGGGGGATTCGCTCCAGTAGTGGTAGTTGTACTGCCTCAGCACCTGCGGCGATTTCGCGTGCACGTAAATCACGTGACGTTCGCCGGCCAGTCCATCGGCAAGAAATCGCGGCACCACCAAAATACCTTTAAGCATTTCCTTCGCGGGCGCGACGGATTCGGGATCTCCCATGCGGTAGTAACTGTCCTGAGGGACGACCCCTGGCGTCGCGCACCCGGATAACACAACCAGCAAGGGAAGCAATATCCGCCAGGGCGTCATTGACTGACCCCCGTTTGGGTCGCGGCATCTTCTCCGGCGGCGGAGCCTCGAAGCAGCACCGAGGGATCCTGTCTCAGAAGTCGGCTGAACTCGAACATGTTGCGGCTGGTTCCTTCGAGATTGTAGTTCACCGCATCGATGTTCTGCGCCACGGACCGCAGGATATAGCGGAGATCCGCGCTCGAGTCTCTAAGATTGGGGCGGTTCTCGTCCACGCTTTTCGATAGCGCCGCCAGCAGCCGGTCCAGCTCGGCGCGGGTCTCGCCCAAGTCCCGGCTCAAGTTGGCGATATTCGTGGCCGCCACGGAAAAATTGTCCAGGGCGCGCTGCATTTTGCCCGCCGTTTCGGGCGTGAGAATATTGCCCAGGCTTTCGTTCACGTCGTCGCTCAAGCGGGCGATGTTCTCGGAAGCGCTGGAAATGTTCAGCAGCGCGTCGTCGACTTTCTTGGACGTGCCCGGACCGAGCAGCGCGTGAATCTGCTGCCTTGTGTCCTCGGTGAGTAAAACGGCATTTTCGGAGGCCGTCACCATGTTGTCCACGACGGCGCTCACTTTGTCCGCGTTCTCCTCGCTCAATACGAGACGAAACTGGGCGCTGGTGTGCTTGAGTTCGTCGGAAAGCTCGATGAACTTGGAAATCAGCTCCGGCGATCGCGTGGCCAGCTCCTTAGAGACAAGGCTCAAGTTCGTGATCAGGTCGCCGCCGCGCTCGTCGAGCACGGAACCGAAGCCGGTCACATAGGCGTGCAGATTCTCGATCAGCGGCTTGATACTGTTTTCAGTGAGAAACTTGAGCGTATTCGCCGCGTCCGTCACGGCCACGAACACGTCTGATTGCTCCAGGCCCTGAAGATGGTCGCCGGGTTTGAGTGTTTCCCGGCTCTCGCCGGCGCGAATGTCGATGGTCACCGCGGCCAGCAGACCCGACGCCCGAATCTGCGCAATGCTGTCCTTGGGCACCTGCCAGTTTTTGAAATCCTCGTCCACTTCGAGCTGGACGCGAAAACTCACGCTGCCGTTCTCCACCTCAGGGACGATCTCCTCAACCTGGCCGACGGGATAGCCCATGTACAACACCTGGCTGCCGAACTTGAGCCCGGTGGCATCCTTGTAGCTGGTGAAATAGGTGTCCGTTGCCCCCGTCCGCCCGGTCAGCAAAGCGATGGCAACGGTGAGGCCGGCAAGCATCGCGATCACGAAGCTGCCCACCACCAGATAATTGATTTGATCGCTTTTCATGCTTTCACCCGACCCATCGCCCGTCCGATTGAATTGCTCCGATTACCCCCCCGATGCTGGCCAGGTGGTCTTTCCATAGTGCCGGCAGGGTTCACCATGGCATATGTTCAGGCGCAGTCGAATCATGTTTTCTCACGACCCCGTGAGCCGCTTGAGGTAAGCCTCCGGGTCAAGCTCCACCTCGTCGACCCTTCGGTTGAGAAGCTGCTGTACCCGCTCGTTGGAGCTGTTCCTGACCTCTTCCACGCTGCCGGTCACGAGGATCCTGCCGCTGTCTAAAACCACCAGCCGGTCCGCGATCTTGAACGCGCTCTCCAGCTGATGGGTGACGATGACCATGGTCATGCCCAGCGCGTCGCGCAGGCGAAGAATGAGCTCGTCGATGGCGGCAGCGACAATGGGGTCCAGACCCGAGGACGGCTCGTCACCAAACAAAAGCTTCGGGTCCATGACCACGGCGCGAGCGAGAGCGGCGCGCTTGAGCATTCCTCCGGACAGCTCGGATGGCATCAGCTTCTCGAAACCCGCCAGACCGACAACCTCGAGTTTGAGTCTGGCCATGATTTCCATGGTCTTGAGATCGAGATCGGTATGTTCCTTGAGCGGCAGGATGATGTTTTCACCCAACGACATGGAGCTGAACAGGGCGCCGCCCTGGAACGAGACGCCGATTTTTTTCCTCAGCTCATAGAGCTCCGAGGGCCGGGAGCTGACCACGTCGCGGCCGAGTACCCGAATCGAGCCCGAGGTCGGCCGTTCCAGCGCGAGCATATACCGTAACAAGGTGCTCTTTCCGGAACCGCTGCCGCCCATGATGACGAACACCTCGCCTTCGTACACCTTGAGACTCACGTCGTCCAAAATTTTGCGCGAGCCGTAATGGGTGACCAGATGCTCCACCTCAACCATCACCGGACGATCGGAATGTGCCAGCTCCGCACTCATGTCAGCGGGTCGTCAAGAATACGAACAGCATATCGGTAATCACGATGGCCGCGATGGACTGAACCACAGACCGGGTAGTAACGCGGCCAACGCCCTCGGCTCCGCCGGTGACGCCGGCGCCGTTGACCACCGCAACCAGCGTAATCAGACCAGCGAAAATTACGCTCTTGCCCAGTCCGTGGAGCAAATCGTCCACGGTCAGCACTTCGATGATTCGGTCCGAGTAGGCGGTCAGGCTCATCCCCAGGTCCAGGGAAACGTAGATGCCGGCGCCGAACAACGCGACCAGGTCCGACCAGAAGGTCAGTGCGGGCAGCATCACCATCATCGCCACCAGAGGCGGCACCACCAGAAATCGAACCGGATTGATTCCCATGACTCTTAACGCATCGATCTCCTGATTGATGCTCATGGTGCCGAGCCGCGCCGCCAGCGCGGACCCGGACCTGCCCGCCACCAGGATTCCGGTAATCAGCGGCGAGAATTCGCGGGTCACAGAAAGAGCGATTCCGATGGTGACCCTCGACTCCGCGCCGAACAGGCTCAGCGTGTAGATGCCCTGAATCGCGAGCATCACGCCGATGGTGATAGAAAGCACGGTGACGATGGGGATAGCCAGGATACCGATCTGCATCATCTCCTCGAAGATCATGGTCAGTCGAACGGGCTGGCGAATGGACCTGCCGCGGAACAGCCAGAAGAGACTCTCGGCGAAAATAGAGGCGGCGTATCCGAAGGCTGAAATGCCTTCGACGCTGGCGCGTCCGGTGCGCTCGACGGCGCCTAAAACGCGCCGGGCGACGCCGTTGACTGCCTGTTGCTGTCCCTCAGCCGGCATCCTGAACGGCGTCGGCCAGCGAGAGATGGATGACGAAAACCTTATCCAGCCGCGCCAGCTCGAGCACCCGCATGGCCGATTGGCTCACCTGGACCAGGGCGAAGGTGGTTTTACTCTTGCGCGCCGTCTGATGCGCCTCCACCAGGCTGGCGACCCCTGAGCTGTCGATGTAGGAAACCGCGGACATGTCCACCACCACGGGCCGCTTCGAGCCCACGCACTCCAGCAGCACGTCTCTTACCTTTGGCGAGCTTTCGAGATCCACGTCACCGGTAAGCGCGATCACCGCGATTCCGTCTTGCTCTTTTACTTCACAGTTAACCATCGGACGTCACTCGATTCGCTTCACCATCCACAGTCGATTGCCGGCGCCCTCCGGAGGCGTACGAAAGCGCGCGTCATCCATGCACTGGGAGATGAAGTGTATGCCTAGCCCCCCCGGACGCAGCTCTTCCAGCGATCTGGGCTTGACCTTGGAAACGTCCACCGGCTTGGCGAAATCTATAATGTTAAAGGCGATGCGATCTTCCTCGCGGCGGATGTCGATGAGAATTTCTCCGTTCGGATCGCCGCCGTAGGCGTGGCGGATGACATTCTGGCAGGCCTCGTCCACGGCAATCACGATGTCGCGCACGCAGCCCTCACTGCAGCCGCAAAGCGTCGCGGCTTCGCCCACGGCCGCACGCACCAGCCGAAGTTTCTCGGGGCGAGAATCGACCCGGATTTGAACGACGCGTTCGCCCTCGAGCCCGGCGCGCGCTTTTGAGCTCCGTTTCCTGGACTTTTTTCCGGATTCCGCCATGACATCAGCACAGACCGACGCGCCGTGTGGAACGAACCTGCGCCGGAAATAGCGCGTCGCGATCAAGCTGGATTTCCGGAACCCGCCTCGGGGCTACGCCGAGCATCGAATTCATAAAAGGCAATATGCCTCCTTTAACCGCGTGGGTAAACAACGCGGCCGGTTGACCCGAGCTGCCGCCTCTTTCATGCTCGCCCTCCCGCCACCATCTCCAGAAGGAGAACTCAGATGACCAAGGTCAGCATGACAACCGAACTCAACGTGCCCGCTGACGAGGTATAGAAACTCATCGGTGGATTCAACGCCGTGCCGGACTGGCACCCTACGGTGACGGAAAGCCAAACCGAAGGAGAGGGAGAAGGCTCGGTGCAGCGACTCAGCCTCGCCGGGGGCGGCACCATCATCGAGAGGCTTAAAAGCGTCGACAACGACCAGCGCCTTTACAGCTATTCCATCGTCGACAGTCCGCTGCCGGTATCCGATTAAAAGGCAACCATTCGAGTGCGCGAGAAAGGCGACGGCAAGGCGACCGTGGTGGAGTGGTCGAGCGAGTTCAGCCCCTCCGGCGCGTCGGAAAGCGATGCGAGCAAGGTTATCCAGGGCATCTACGACGCCGGCTTCCAGAATCTTAAAAATTTGTTCGGCGGCTGAGATCAATCCACGGTTGTCAGCCAATGAGGCCGGCGGCAATGATCGCCACAACCAGCAGATAGACCGCGCGGGGCAGCCACTCTGACAGCACGTCGAGGTGGTGCTCCAATGCTTGCCGCCGCTTAGCTGCGACCCGTTCGATACCGTCCGACAGACGTCCGGCCGTCTCGGAGGTCGAGACGATGGCGAACTCGTCCGCCTCGAGCGCGCCCACGCTGCTCAGGGCACTACTCATGCCCTGGCTCTCCAGGCGGGTCACGGCGGGGCCGTAGCGGCTGCGGGCGGCCGGATTACCGAGGGCCTCAACGGCCGCCTCGAGCGCTTCCCTGGCCGGCACCCCGGCGTCCAGCATCAAAGCCAGATCTTCCACCAGCTGCAGCGGGCTGGCCTGGGCGAAAACGGGGAGCGTGTGGCTCAAGCGGCCAACCGCCGGTGGAACACCCCTGGCCGCGGTCCGGCGGACAACTCGCCTACCGACACCCACCGCAATGACCAGCGCAACGAGGGGTCCCAAGGTCCGCCAGACAAACTCTGAGGCGCCCATCTGGCCGCCCAAAAGTGACGGCAACGGCAACAGGAATAACCCCAGCACCAGGACAAGAAGCGGCAGCATCATACGGCTGCGCAGCTTGCCGTACACCCGCGCGCGGTATTTGTAGCTATCGGCGAGCCGATCCGCCGCCCGGCTCAGGGTGCCGCTGCGCTCGGCCAGGCGGATTAGCTCGCGGTCGCCGGGGCTGAAGAGCCCGACGCGGCTCCCCGCTTCGGTCAGCGAGGCGCCGCCGGAAACGGCAGCGGACATTCTGTGAAAGCGATGGGCGTTGCCCGCGCCCAGCAGATCCGCCATGGCGGCAACGGCGCGCGCCGCCGGGACCCCGGCCTGGTCGAGCCTGGCCACGGCGCGAAACAAGCTCGCGCGCTGGGCGCTGCTGAGCAATGCCGGAGCTAAGCCTGCGGAGGCCAAGTCGGGCTCGCTTCGGCCGGCTTGATCAAGCGGATGAAGGTCGGTCTTGGCGGGGACGCCGGTCCCGGTGGCAGTGCAGACGAGGGCTTACTTCGAGGCGCTCTTGGGGGTGAAGCGCTCGAGGGGGATCCACTCCCCTTCCTGCTCATACTCAATGCGGCTGCAACCGTTCTCGACGCCATAGTCATCCAGCGGCTCCCGGCCCTCGAAATCACCCAGGATATAACCCGTGAACTGCGTCTCCCCGGCGTCGTTGAGCAGACGGAAATGCTCCCCGTGGATGATGATCATGTCGAACCGGGCGCGGTTCTCAGCGCCTCGCGGGCCGATCTTCCCCACCGCGTCGCTGCTGTCACCGAGGACGGTATCGCGGGTAACAATCCAAGTGTATTTGCTCATGGCCCGTGCGTGTACGTCCAGATTCTGGCTTCAGCCCGTAGGTTTCTCGAAGCTCGGTGCAGCGCGCGCTCAGCGATGCTCAGCAAAGCCCTCGGCTGAAGTGCTGGCGATACCGCGGCGCTTGCGCTTTTCCGGCTCCCGCGTTTGCCAAAAACCAGACCATCTCGAGGCCGTGAACGAGCGTGGCTTTGGAACAGCAGCCCGCTCGGTGCGGTAGGGAAATATTCCTCTTCTTCGGCCGCGGTCGGAAATCAGCAGATCTACCTTAGTACTAGTACCTCAGCCAAGCGCGAGGCGCAAGCTCGGAATTCACACTTTCGGATGCGCCTTTAATGCGGCTGACGCGACTACTATCCTTTTCTTCGACACACGCTTCATTCGCGGGATAGATGCCGGAACTCACGCGCATACTTATCGTTGACGACGACCCACAGGTGGGTCGGCTGCTGTCCCGTTATCTGGAGCGTGAGGGCTTCACCACTCAGGTGTCCCACAGCGCAAATGAAATGCGCGCCGCCTTGAAAGGCTTTCCGGCGGATCTGCTGATCCTTGATCTGGGCCTGCCCGGAGATGACGGTCTGACTCTGACCCGCGAGATCCGTCGGGATTCCAGCGTAGGAATTATCATCCTCACGGGGAAGGACGAGCCGGTAGACCGCGTGGTCGGCCTCGAGCTCGGTGCCGACGACTACGTAACCAAACCCTTTGACGAGCGCGAGCTGCTGGCGCGCATCCGCACCGTTCTCAGAAGAACCAAGAATGGTTCGTCAGAAATAGTGACGGAGCCCAGTTCCGATCGTCCGCCCGCGGTACAGTTTGCCGAATGGCGCCTGGATCTGGGCGCCCGTGAGCTGACCTCCGGAAACGGTCACGCCGTGGAGCTCACCACCATGGAGTTCGAGCTGCTCTCCGTTCTGGTCAGCAACCCCAATCGGGTCATGTCGCGAGACCAGCTTCTAGAGCGTTGCACCGGC
>JBFIYQ010000079.1:0-9243 GCA_041605275.1 Gammaproteobacteria bacterium | reverse complement strand
TGAATATTATGGGGGACGGGCTGCGCGACGCGCTGGACCCCAAGCTCAAGCAGCAGTGACGTCATGGCTTTGCTGGAAGTGGAAAATCTCACGGTCACCTTTGGCGGCTTTCGCGCCGTGGACGGGGTGAGCCTGATGCTGGAAGAAGGCGACGTGCTAAGCGTGGTCGGTGAGTCGGGCTCCGGCAAGAGCGTATCCATGCTGGCCATCATGGGCCTGATCCCGTATCCGGGCCGGGTGAGCGCCGACCGGCTGAGCTTCGACGGCACCGACCTACTCAAGCTCAAGCCGGCGGAACGACGGCGCCTCACCGGCTTCGACATCGCGATGATCTTCCAGGAACCCATGACCAGTCTCAATCCGTGCTTCACCGTGGGATTTCAAATTATCGAGGCGCTGAAAATTCACGAAGGAGGGACGCGAAAGCAGCGACGGGACCGTACCGTCGAGCTTCTCGACCAGGTCGGCATTCCCGCCGCGGCGAGCCGCCTGAATTCCTTTCCGCACCAGCTTTCTGGCGGCATGAATCAGCGCGTGATGATTGCCATGGCGATTGCCTGCAATCCCAAGCTGCTCATCGCCGATGAGCCCACCACCGCGCTCGACGTCACCATCCAGGCGCAGATCCTGGACCTGCTCATTGAGCTTCAGCGCGACCGGGGCATGGCGCTGGTGCTCATTACCCACAACATGGGCGTGGTTGCCGAAACCGCCAAGGAAGTGGTGGTGATGTACGCCGGACAGGTGGCCGAGGAGCGGGAGGTTTCCCGCCTGTTCGACGCGCCGCGGCACCCGTACACGGAAGCGCTGCTCAATGCCCTGCCGGAGCGCAACACCGGCCGAGAAAGGCTGCCGACGATCCCCGGCGTGGTGCCAGGGGCGTACGACCGCCCGGCCGGCTGCCTGTTCCATCCCCGCTGCCGCTATGCGGACGACCGCTGCACCCAGGAGCAGCCGCTGCTGCGTTCGGTGTCGGATTGCGTCGTGCGCTGTCACTACCCTCTGGGTGCTGAGGAGGCCCGAAGTTGAGCGCCATCGTCGAGGCCGAAGCCCTGGCGCGCTACTATCCGGTGCGGCGGGGACTGCTGGGCGAGCGCCAGCTTCTGCGGGCGCTGGACGGCGTCAGTTTTTCGCTGGAGACGGGACAAACGCTCGCCGTGGTAGGCGAATCCGGCTGCGGCAAGTCCACCCTGGCGCGACAGATCACCCTGATCGAAACGCCCACATCGGGCCGGCTGAGCATCGGCGGCCGTGATGTGACCCAGGTAAACCGGGCTCAGGCAAAAGACGTGCGACGCAACGTGCAGATGGTTTTTCAGGATCCCTTCGGCTCGCTAAACCCGCGCAAGAAAGTCGGCGCCATCCTCGAAGAACCAGTAGTGATCAATACCAGCAAGTCGCGGTCCGAGCGCAAGGAGCGGGCGCTGGAGATGATCTCCCGGGTGGGTTTGCGCCCGGAACACTACAGCCGCTATCCGCACATGTTTTCCGGCGGTCAGCGGCAGCGCATCGCCATCGCCCGGGCGCTGATGCTCAATCCTTCCGTGGTGGTGGCCGACGAGCCGGTGTCCGCGCTGGACGTCTCCATTCAGGCGCAGGTGTTGAACCTGCTGATGGATCTGCAGGAGGAATTCAATCTCGCCTACATTTTCATTTCTCACGATCTGTCCGTGGTTAGGCACATCGCGGACGAGGTGATGGTGATGTATCTGGGCCGCCCGGTGGAGCAGGGTCCCGGCAGGCGCGTGTTCGAATCGCCGCGGCATCCTTATTCCCACGCGCTGATGGCGGCGACCCCCCACGTGGACCCGCGCCTGAGACGCCAGCGGGTGCCGCTGACCGGCGAGCTGCCCTCACCGCTCAATCCGCCGTCCGGCTGTGCCTTCAACACCCGCTGCCCTTACGCCACCCAGGAGTGTCGTGATGTACGTCCGAAGCTGAGGCAGGTGGACGGCCGGGACGTCGCCTGCCACCACTCCGAGTCGATTGCCCCTAAACTGTCCGGCTGATCGCAACCAACGAATCGTCAGCACCGTTGAACGCGGAAAGCATACGGCGCGCCGTCGCACCCTGGCTCATTTTCTTTAACCTGATTTCAGCAGCCGCGTGCGTCGTGGCGCTGTTCGGCCGCTGGCACTGGCTTGCCGACCTGTTCGCACATTTCGTGCCCCACTACCTCGCCGCAGGCAGCGTTCTGTTTCTCGGACTCTTGCTGACCCGGCGCTACTCCTGGGCGGCGCTCGCGCTGGTAATCGTGTCATGGAACACATGGCTGCTCTCTCCCTATTTGCTGCCGCAACGATCTGCACAATCCGGCGGCGGCGGTTCCCTAGAGCTGCTCCAGTTCAACTTAAGCCGCGACAACCCGGCGCCGCTCGTCACCATCGGCTACATCATGAGTCTCGAAAGACCACCCGACGTGGTCATTCTTTTTGAAAATAATCCGGCCTTCGCACCGGAAGTAAAACGTCTGAATCGGCTTTATCCCACCATTGCGCAAATGCCGCGTAACGACAACTTCGGCATGGCCGTCTTGAGCCGGCTGCCGGAGAGTAACGTTGAGTTCCGTGAGTTCGGTATGTTCAGGCTGCCGCTGATGGTGCTCACCGGCCGGATCGGTGATGAGAGCATCCGGCTATTTGCGTCGCATCCGCCGCCCCCGCTGGGAGCGGCGCTCAGTCGGGAGAGAAACGGCCAGCTTCTCGGGCTGGCAAACGAAATTTCTGCAATCGATGGGGATCACATCGTGGTCGCCGGGGATCTCAACACCACCGTCTGGTCGCACGCTTTAAAACCGCTTGTGGAGAAAGCGGGATTGCGCGATGCCCAGCGCGGCCGCGGCTACCTCCCGACCTGGGCTCCGCCGCCCTACGCCCGCTGGATCGGCGTTCCTATTGACCACACGCTCGTATCCGAAGGCATCGAAGTGCAGGACCGCTACGTCGGTCCCTGGCTGGCGTCGGACCACTGGCCGGTGCACACCCGGCTGGCTCTACGCTGAAGGCGGTGCGGCGTTATCCAGGTTTCCGAGCGATGATCTTGATCGGGATCATGCGGTGGGCACCGGGGCATGCCGAAAATGATGTCAGGTTTTCTCAGGCACGATCCATGCACTTAAATAAGTCAATCTCCGCGCTGCCGGCAATATTCCTTGCTCTCGTTTTTCTGACCTCCTCAGCCTTCGCCCATCAGGATGCCGTAAGCAGCGAAGTTCTGAAGCGCCTCGACGCGTTGGAGCAACGATTGAGCGCGCTGGAGGCGGCGAGAAGCTTTGCCGGGTTCATGCCCGATTTGGCGGAGCGGTTTCACGTCATGCACCGCGCGGGCGAAGCGGGCGACTGGGCGGTGGCCGCCCACGAGCTGGCGGAAATGCAGAGGCTTTCTCGATTATCCGTCAGCATCGATGCCCAGCAGGGAACGCTGATGCAGTCCATGCTCGGCCCCAGCTTTGAAAACCTCGAAAGCGCCATCGAGCACGGCAATCTCAAGAAATTTTCCAAGGCCCTGGAGTCGACCATCAGCGCGTGCAACAGCTGCCACGTGGCGACAGGGGCGAAGTTTGTTCAAGTGACTCTGGATGCGCCGGACGGACTCAGCATGCGCCACCCTCACCGGCTGATGACCCGGGACGCGCCCGAAGGTCACCACCACGGGCCGCAGGGCGGACACATGATTCAGCCCGGCGTTGAGCCAGCCCACGGTCACGGCTCGGCCACCGGCGGCGGCACGAATCAGCAGTAGCACGACGCAAGAGCTAGAGATACTTCCTCCCGCCGAATCTCTCGAACCGGGGTGCCGGCGTCAACGTGTCTGCTTGAGCACAGGGCACAAACAGCGTTGAAGGTAGACGCCCTGGCCCATGCGGGCCGGTGCGCGTAATTGCCCTCTAGGCCTTTTTCTTGCACCCGAAATGGCGGCGTCGACAATCCCCATCCGACTCCGCGCTACCCCGGGGGCTAAAGATTGTCCGTGACATGCCGACAACGGCTGATGGCCCATTCGCCGAACCGGACTCGCTGCAAAAGCCGGCGGGTTGACCTGGTTCGACTTAGGAGAATACTCGGATGAAAAACGTCGTTGTGTTGATCGCGGTATTGTTGTTCACACCTGTCGCGCTAACGGGTTGCTTCAAGTATACGGTCAAGGAATGTCATAAATCCGGGAAACAGTGCGCAAAGTATAAAAGCGAAGTAAAAATCGGCGTTGATGAAGTCAAAGTGAAAGTCAAGTGAACCGCAGTCGGCCTTGGACGTCCGGTGGATCCGAAATAACTCGTCGCACTGTTTTCAATAATAATGCACGGCCCGCCTTAGTCCTCGGAAAGCTCTGAGCCGCGCACCTTTTTCGCCGCCAGGCGCCGAGTTTTTGCCAAGGCTTCTCGGGTCCGTGACCCGCCAACCCTGAACACTCTTCCGCCTGTTTCAATTCGTTGACCCAGGTCAATGCGCTGGTGCCCGCGCCGTGTAATTTGCGCAAATCACGCGCCCTCTTTGTCCAACATCGAGCTGTAGTACGAATATGAACATCCTCGAGCAGCTGAAAATGGACCACGAAAATGTTGCCACGCTGCTCGACATTCTGGACGATCAGATCGAATGCGTTCGCAAAGGGGAAAATGCGGACTACGACCTGATGCGCGACATCATGCACTACATGACCACTTATCCCGATGGCTTTCATCACCCCATGGAGGATGCCGTTATCGAAAAGCTAATCGAGCGCGATCCCAGCAATCGTGATATGGCGCTCGGTGTGGTCAAGGAGCACACGGATCTGGCGAGAAAAAGCAAGGCGTTCCTGGACACGCTGGTAAAGGTCGTGGACGGAGAAATCGTGCTGAGAAAAGACATCGTGGCCCGGGGCGTCGACTATATCCAGTTTTTGCGTTCGCACATGCGGCGGGAAGAGGAGCGCCTGTTTCCGCGGGCGGAGGCTGTGCTCAGTGAAAAGGACTGGAAACAAATTTCTGAAACAATAGAACTTCGCAGAGATCCGGTGTTTGGAGAAATCGTCGACGCGCAGTTCCGGTCGATTTACCAATTCATCACCCTGCAGAGCAAAGGCTAATCCACAGGGCAATACCCGGAGCGGCGGCGCATTATTCATCTGCGCAGTGAAAAACTGTCCGGGCGGATAAATCATTCCCTGAATGATGCCTGCGTATACGGGATTCTGTAGCCTTAGCGGCGTTTCGCCCGGATGACGATTCGAAATGCTCGATGCTCTCGCGCGGTCCCTGCTTTCGGCCACACGTGCCGATGGAACTGTGTCACAATCGGCTCTGCCCTCCGCAGTCGACGCATCAAACCGACCGACCACAGCGATGGCCGCTCCAGAACTGATCTCTGAATTGAGCACTGGCGCGCGCCCGCCGGACGCCGCATTCTCGCACCCGCTCGTTGAGGAGCGATTAACACGAGATATCGGTGAGGGCGCCAGAGAAGCTTTTCTACTGATCGACGGAATTCGCTGCGGAGGCTGCGCCCTGAACGTGGAGCGCAGCTTGCAGAGACTTTCCGGGGTCTCGGAAGCGGAGGTCAATTTCTCGACCCACCGCGCCCGCGTCGCGTGGGACGGATCGCGACTCAAGCTTGTCGATATTCTCAAAGCGGTACAGGAGGCGGGATACGGCGCGCGCCCGTTTGATCCCAACCGCCGCGAAGCGGGGCTCGGGTCCGAGCGCAAGCGCCGACTGGTGCAGCTCGGAATCGCGGGCCTGTTCGGCATGCAAATCATGGCAATCTCGCTTGCCCTCTACGCCGGCGACTTCACCGGGATGGAGGACTCTCTGCGAGCTTTTCTCAGGTGGGTCAGTCTGCTGCTCGTCATCCCCATCATTGCCTATGCGGCAGTTCCATTTTTCCGCAACGCGGCCGCGGATTTGCGTCGTGGCCGCACCGGAATGGACGTGCCGGTGTCGCTGGGACTCCTCATCGCGTTTTCCGGCAGCGCCTACGCAACGTTCGCGGGGACTGGCCCCATCTATTTCGATTCGGTGGCGATGTTCGTGTTCTTTCTGCTTCTCGCGCGTTATGTGGAGTTCAGCGCCCGGGCCCGGCATTTGCGGATCGCGGAGTCCCTGGTCACCGCGCCGCCCACCATGGCCACCCGCATCCGCAACGAGGGACAGGGAATTACCCGGGAGCCCGTGCCCGCCGCGACGCTGGTTCCGGGCGACCGGGTGGTGGTGGCCTGTGGCGATAGCGTCCCCGCCGACGGCGTGGTGGCTTCCGGGGAATCGACGCTGGATGAGTCCCTGCTGACCGGCGAGAGCCGCCCGGTCAGAAAATCGCCCGGCGATTCGGTGATGGCCGGCTCAGTCAACTTCGAGAACCCGATCGAGGTCCGCGTGCGCCGCGCGGCCGACGATTCGTTGATCGCGGTCACCTTGCGGCTGATGGAGCGCGCGCGTGCCGCCAAGCCTCCCGCAGAGCGCCTGGCGGATCGCATCGCGGGTCGTTTCATCGCCGCGGTGCTGCTGCTTGCCATCGTTGTCGCGCTTTATTGGTGGCACGCCGCGCCCGACCGCTGGCTTGCGGTGGTGATCTCCGTTCTGGTCATAACCTGCCCGTGCGCCCTGTCCCTGGCGACCCCCTCCGCGCTCGCGGCAGGCGTCGGGGCATTGACCAAGCGCGGGCTGATCGCGACCCGCGGCCACGTTCTGGAGACGCTGGCGCGGGCCAACCGCTTCGTGTTCGACAAGACCGGGACCCTGACGCGGGGACAGCTCGCCATCGTCCGCGTCGAGGTTTACCGAGATCTGAATGAGGAGCACGCGACCCGCGTGGCGGCGGCCCTCGAGCAGAACCTGAATCATCCGGTTGCACGCAGCATACGATCTCGCTGCGTCCAGCGCCCTGCCGAGGCCAGGCATGTCGCGGTGTCGCCCGGGCGGGGCGCCGAGGGGGTCGTCGACGGCAAGCGTTACTTCATCGGTTCACCGGGTTTCATCGCCGAGCGGCTATCGGATTCCGGACTTGAGCACCGGTTTGACACCAATCATGAAGACATCCTGGTGCTTCTGGCGGACGAATCCGGGGTGATTGCGAGCTTCCTGCTTCGGGACGAGCTCCGGGCCGACGCTTTTCGGATGCTGACGCAGCTGCGCGCCATGGGATTCGGCTTGACGTTGCTCTCCGGCGATCGACCGCAGACTACGGACCGGGTCGGCGCGCGACTGGACATTCGGGATGCACACGGTGGCCTGCTTCCGGAGCAGAAACTCTCCGCCATTCGACAGATGCAGACGGACGGAGACGTTGTCGCAATGGTGGGCGACGGCATCAACGACGCCCCGGTGCTGGCGGGCGCCGACGTGTCCTTCGCCATGGCCGGTGGCCCGGAGGCGGCGCGGGCGAGCGCCGATTTGATACTCATCGGCGACGGTCTCGACAACATTACCGCCAGCGTTTCCATCGCCCGCCGGACGCGCAGCGTGATTGTGCAGAATCTGATCTGGGCCGTCGCCTACAACCTGCTGGCGCTTCCCGCGGCGGCGCTTGGATACGTGCCCCCCTGGATTGCCGCCATCGGTATGTCGATGAGCTCGCTGATAGTTGTAGGCAACAGCCTCCGCGCCGGACGCGCACGTTTCACGCCAGGCGAGGCCTGACCACCCGTGGAAGTGCTTTACCTTCTGGTGCCGCTTTCGATCGTGCTGGCCGTGATCATCGCGCTGGTGTTCGTGCTCGCGATTCGTTCCGGACAGTTCGATGATTTGGAAGGGCCGGCGTATCGAATGCTCGCGGACAAAGACGAGGTCGACACGCCGCAATCAGCGGCGGGAACGTCAGGTGACCAGCGACCCGGGCCTTGATGCAGGTCAATGGAAATCTCGCGAGCGCGAACTATTCTCATTAACAAGTGATTCCAGATTGGTCGCCATTCGCCGCCGGGAGGAGCGCAAGATGGACATATTGAAGCAACTCGACAGCGACCACGAGAACGTCGCGCATATGCTCGACATTCTCGACAAGCAGCTGGACAACGTGCATAAGATGAAACCAGCGGATTTCGACCTGATGCGCGACATCATGCACTACATGACCCGGTATCCCGACCGAACCCATCATCCGCTCGAGGATCTCGTCATTCACAAGCTCATCGAGCACGATGCTTCTACGCGGGAGATGGGCGAGAACATACTCAAAGAACACGTGGGCCTGGCCAAGAAAGGGCAGGCCTTTCTCGATATGCTGGTGCAGGTCACCGACGGGGCGATGGTGCTGCGCGAGGAGATTGAAGCGGCGGGCAGGGATTATGTCGCTTTTCTTCGCGCGCACATGAAGAAGGAGGACGAGCGCCTCTTTCCGCTGGCAGAGAAGACGCTCACCCACGCGGACTGGAAAGAAATCTCTCACGCCATCGAACACCGCCACGATCCGGTTTTCGGACCCATGGTGGATGACCAGTTCCGCGCGCTGTACGACTTTATTCAGCAGCAGACGGCTTGAACCTGTCGAATTTCAAACCGCGGGGGATAGATCGCTAAGCCCCGTTCCGGGCAGCGGCATTCTTCCCAGTATTCTCCAAGATTCCGTTTCCAGTTGAAGGTGCCAGTGGCCGGCCTCGAGGCGATCGGTATTGCCTGAATAATGGCCCTTACCCAGTGGACTCAGCTCGACGACACGGTCGAGCCCGGCGCGCGTGGGGTGCACCAAGCGTAAGCTCAGCCGACTCGGGAACAAGGTTTCGGGGCTGCTGGAAGTCAGCTCCACGCGAATATTGCTGGTGCGGAAATCCAACGTCACACCGGCCCTCAAGCCCAGCCGCGCAGCCGCGCGGTCGCGCTCCAGAACGCGGTTAATTTCAAGACCGCGCTTGTAGTAGTCGTCCACGACCAGGCCGTCATAGGAGGCGGCCGCAATGACCAGCATAGTGATACCGAAGAGCACCGCCGAGCCCGGTATGGCAATGAGCATCCACACCAGCGGCTGGCGGTACCACGCGCGCTCACGCTTGGCGACGTTCTCGCTCATCTTGCCACCACCGGGCCGAGGAAACGGCCTTCGGTTTCGACCTTAAGCGACGGATTATCCGTCGCCTCCAGCTGGAAAACCACACGGCTGCTCGGCCTATAGAGGCTGTAGGGGTCGACCCGAAGCCGCGCAAATATGGAGTGCACGTCTCCCGCGCCTACCTCGATACGCGGGTCCTCCACCAGCAGCTCGACGCCTTCGATGCCGCTCGCGCTGAGCCTGAATTCATGGGGGGCGTCATCCATGTTGATGATCTTGAGCGTAT
>JBFIYQ010000078.1:0-9287 GCA_041605275.1 Gammaproteobacteria bacterium | reverse complement strand
GGAGTTCGACGGTTAAGATCGGCCGCCTGGTTGACGGGGCCGTAGCTCAGCTGGGAGAGCGTCGCGTTCGCAATGCGAAGGTCGGGAGTTCGATCCTCCTCGGCTCCACCATTACCGCGGATGAGCCGGGCAGAGCCCGGCTTGTCGCTTCCACCGGCCACGCCCCGGTAGCTCAGCAGGATAGAGCGTCCGCCTCCTAAGCGGAAGGTCGCAGGTTCGACTCCTGCTCGGGGCACCAGCTCAACGCCGCCAGTTGTCATTTCGCCACACTTTTGCTTCATCGGGCTCCGCGTCCGATCATTTGGCCATTACTAAACTAATGCCTCAGGCCGCGGTGGACTACAACCGTCGGGCGTCGATCGTTACGGAATTGTGATCACTATGCGAGCGACTGATTTCCGCGCGTCGCGTCAGGCGCGCGCGGCTTCCAGCTCGATCTCCACCAGCCACTCCGGTGAGGCCAGCGCCTGGACCACCACAAGCGTAGACGCCGGCCGGTGCGCGCCGATGACGCGATCCCTTGCCTTTCGGAACGCCCCCACGTGATCGGAGCTGACCAGATAAGTGGTGGTCTTGACCACATCTGCGAGCTCCATGCCGGAGGATTCGAGGATCCCGAGCAGATTCTTCCAGGCCCACTCGCACTGAGCGTCGATGCCCTCGGCAATGTTGCCGTCCGACATCACGCCTACCTGGCCCGAGACATGAAGCCAGCGGGCGTCTTTCGCCACCAGCGCGGCGTGACTGTAATTACCGAATGGAGGCGCCACGCCTCCCGGGTTATTGAACTCGATCATGCCGTGACTCCCTCGGGCAATCCCATCGCGCCCGGATTAATTGTCTAATTCGTCTAAGCTCTGAATAATCAGACCATCGACACGCATATTCAGCGGGCCCCGCCCGGGCCCGCGCGACGCATGGTCACTGATCGCCGTGAACCAAGGCAAGGCACAAGCTGACGGTCGAAATGCATCCGGAAATCGCCCGGGGCTCGGGGTCATGCTTCAGCATGTGTATCCCAAGCGGTTTCTCTCGGCGGTCATGTATCGGGCCGCCCGGATTCGCTTTGCGCCCTGGAAGAATTTCCAGATCCGCTGGTTTATACGCCGTTTCGGCGTCGATATGAGCGCTTCCGAAGTTCAGCACCCCCGGTCATTCAGCGATTTCAACAGCTTTTTTACTCGTGCGCTCAAACCGGGTTCCCGACCGCTGCCTGAGGACGCGCGCTCGGTAATCTCACCCTGTGACGGCGTGCTCTCCGACTTCGGCGCCGTCGAGGACAACGCGCTGATCCAGGCCAAGAGCCACCGCTACTCCGTTCCCCTGCTGCTCGCGGAAAAAGGCGGGTCGGCGAAGCTGTTCGAAAACGGCAGCTACCTCAGCCTGTACCTCGCGCCCAAGGATTATCACCGGGTGCATATGCCGTTCGGCGGCGTGCTCAAGGAGATGGTATACGTGCCCGGCACCCTGTTCAGCGTCAATCCGGCCACCGCCAGGGCCATTCCCGGCCTGTTCGCCCGTAACGAGCGGGTTATCTGCTGGTTCGAGACCGTGGCCGGCCAAATGGCCGTGGTCATGGTGGGCGCGTTGTTCGTCGGCTCCATGGAGACCGTATGGCACGGCGAGGTGACGCCGGCCGCGGAGCGTGACGTGGCGCGCTGGGGATACGCGCCTCCGGTGGGCACAATCACCCTGAAGCGGGGGGCCGAAATGGGCCGTTTCAACATGGGCTCCACGGTGGTGGTGCTGCTGGAGCGCAAAGTGGCGGCGTGGCGCTCCGAGCTTAAGCCCGGGGCGCGGGTGCAGATGGGACAGACGCTCGCGACCTTCGGGCCCGACGTTCCCGATTCCTGACCAAGCGATAAAAACGTAAAGCAGCGGTATGGGAAATCAGCGGATTTTGACCCGCTGATAGTGAAGACGCTCCGGGGTCTGCAATCAGCCGGGCAGCGCCTGAACGCAAAGCGCCAGGAGTCCGCCCGGATAGACGCCGAGCACCAGGATTGCCAGCGCGTTGGTGCTCATCATCACCCGCATCTCCGAGGTTGACGACACCGGCAGTGGCTCGTCCGGTCTTTCGAAATAAATGAGGCGAACGACCCTCAGGTAGTAGAAGAGCCCGATGATGGCGAAAGCAACCGCCACCACCGCCAGCCAGGTGGAGCCGGCGGCGATCACTTCTCTCAGCACCGACCATTTGGCCCAGAATCCGACGAAGGGCGGCACGCCCGCCATGGACAGCATCAGTATCAGCATCAGGAACGCGAACCACGGATTGCGGTCATTCAATCCCTTGAAATCATCCAGCCGGTCCGCCTCGAATCCCGCTCTCCCCAGCCAGATGATCATGCCGAAGCCGCCCATGGACATGAGCGCATATGTGATGATGTAAAACATGGAGGCGGCGTATCCCGACGGGCTTCCGGCGATAATCCCCAGAAGCAGGAAACCCACGTGGGCGATGGTCGAATAGGCGAGCATCCGTTTCAGGTTGCTCTGGGCGATGGCGATGACGTTGCCAATGCCCATGGACAGCACCGCAAGAATGGCCAGCATGCCGGTCCAGTCTTCCTGCAGACCCGAAAGCCCGTCCACCAGAAGGCGCATGAGCATTCCAAACGCGGCCATCTTGGGCGCCGAGCTGATGAACAGGGTCACCGGTGTGGGCGCGCCTTCGTATACGTCCGGCACCCACATGTGGAACGGCACCGCGCCAAGCTTGAAGGCAATGCCCACCAGCACGAACACCAGGCCCAGCACAAGAATGATGCTCTCCCCGCGCTGGGCGGCAATAAAAGCGCTGATCTCGGTCAGGTTCAGCGTTCCGGTGACGCCGTAGATAAGCGACATACCGTAAAGCAGCATTCCCGAAGCCAACGCGCCCAGAACGAAATATTTCATTGCCGCCTCGGAGCCGCTGATGGAGTCGCGGTTGAGCGCTACCAGCGCATAAAGGCAAAGGGAAAGCAGCTCGAGTCCAAGATAAACCGTGAGCAGACTGTGGGCGGACACCAGCACCATCATGCCGAGCACGGCAAAAAGCCCGAGCACGAAATATTCGCCCTTAAGCAGGTTCCGCTCCAGCAGATAGGTCCGGGTGTAGAAAAAGGCGAAATACGAGACCAGCAGGATGAATATCTTCAGCACCGCGCTCATGGCGTCGCTGACGAAGGTGCCGTCGAAGGTCACCTGCGGGGCCGAAGGATAAAGCGCGATACAGGTCACCGCGGCGCCAACGAGGGTCGCCTGGCAAAGATGGTAGGTAAAGGCCCGGTAGCGCTCGGGCAGGTAGACGTCCAGGGCCAGGATCAGGCACGCCATGGCAAGCAAGAATATCTCCGGCGCCGCCGGCATGAATTCGGGTATCACAAAGTCCATAAATGCATTCCCGACTTGAACCTATCTGAGAGAGAGCGAGCTTGGATAAGACAAGACAAAAACAGGCTTGATGAGCGGAGTCACACGACAATGAATGAGCATTTTGAGCCTGTTTTTAACGCCGTATCGGCAAGCGCAGCATTTCTCAGATAGGTTGATCAAAGTTTGGAGCGGGAGATGTGCTCCAGAAGGTTATCCACCGTCGGCCCCATCACTTCCAGCAGCGGTGCAGGCCACAGCCCGAACAGCAGCACCATAACCGCGAGCGAAGCGAGCACAATAAACTCGCGCCGGTTGATGTCGCTCAAACCCCGCACGCCGTCATTGGCAATCTCGCCGTAGACCACCCGCTTGTACATCCAGAGCGTGTACGCGGCGCCGAGTATAAGGGTGCTGGCAGCGAGAAAGGCGATCCAGAAGCTGGCCTTGAAGCTGCTCAAGATGACCATGAATTCGCCCACGAAGCCGGACGTGCCCGGGAGTCCGGAGTTTGCCAGCGCAAACAGCATCATAAACGAGGCGAACACCGGCATGGTATTCACAACGCCGCCATAATCGGCAATCTGCCTGCTGTGCATGCGGTCGTACATGACCCCGACGCAGAGAAACAGCGCGCCGGAAATAAATCCGTGGGAGACCATCTGCACCATGCCGCCCTGGACGCCCAGCGCCGCGCCGTCGGCGTCGCCGGATCGAAGAATACTGAAAGCAATGAAAAACCCAAGGGTCACGAAGCCCATGTGGGACACTGAGGAATAGGCGATCAGCTTCTTCATGTCCGGCTGCACGATGGCGACGAATCCGATATAGACAATGGCAATCAGCGACAGGGCAATCATGAACCAGTCCAGCGCGCTGCTCGCGTCCGGTGCGATGGGCAGGCTGAAGCGCACAAATCCGTAGCCACCGAGCTTCAGCATGATCGCCGCGAGGATTACCGAGCCGCCGGTGGGCGCCTCCACGTGGGCATCGGGAAGCCAGGTGTGCACCGGCCACATGGGCACCTTGACCGCAAATGCCAGCAGAAACGCGAAGAAAATCAGGATCTGGGCGGTCAGGCCCAGACGCACGTGGTGCATGTCCAGAACGGCGAAGGAACCCGCCTCGGAGTAGAGATACAGAATAGCCACCAGCATGAACACCGAGCCCAGGAAGGTGTATAGAAAAAACTTGATGGTGGCGTAGATCCGATCGGGGCCGCCCCAGATGCCGATGATCAGGAACATCGGGATCAGCAGCGCTTCCCAGAAGACGTAAAACAGAATCGCGTCCAGTGACGAGAAGGCGCCTATCATGAAGCCTTCCTGGATCAGAAAGGCCGCCATGTATTGAGCGGTCTTGTACTGGATCACCTCCCACCCGGCCAACACCACCAGCACGGTGGTGAAGGTGGTGAGCAGAATCAGCGGAAGGGAAAAACCGTCGATACCAAGGTGATAGTTGATGTTGAAGACTTCAATCCAGGGGGCGAACTCGACGAACTGCATCTCGTGGGTGGTGGTGTCGAATCCGGCGTAGAGCGGGATGGAAAGCAAAAATGTGGCTATCGAAACCACCAGGGCAATGGCCCTGGCCGTGGGCGCGCTCTTTTCGCCCCCGGCGAGCAGTATCCACAGGCCCCCGATTATCGGCGTCCAGATGACCAGGCTGATGTAGGGCAATTCGACCATGGGGGAACGCTCAGCTTAAGCCCGCGAAGGTCACGAACACGCCGATCAAGATCAGCAGGCCGATGATCATGGCGAAGGCGTAGTGGAACAGATATCCGCTTTGCACATGGCGGATAATGCTCGAGCACCAGCCGATGAGCTTGGCGGTGCCGTTGACCATGATGCCGTCGATCAGGGTGGCGTCGCCGATGCGCCACAGCAGTCCGCCGATGCCGCGTGCGCCGGCGGCGAAAAATATCTCGTTGAACTCGTCGAAGCCGTATTTGCGTACCAGGATCTCGTAAGCAAGCGAAAATCGTTTGGCGATTTGGCCGGGGATCTCCGGACGCGCCATGTACAGGAACCAGGCGGTGGCGACACCGGCCATGGCGAGCCAGAAGGGCCAGGCCATGAATCCGTGCAGGGTAAACGCGGCGACACCGTGATAATTCTGACCGAGCTCGGCCAGCACGTCGTTCTCCGGCAGCACGAAGATTGATTCACCGAAGTGGTCGCCGAAGAGCATCGGCCCGACGTAGAACCAGCCGATCACCACCGAGGGAATGGCCAATAGAACGAGGGGCGCGGTGACCACCGCCGGGGTTTCGTGCAGGTGGGCGCGGGCGTCCTCTTCCATCCGCTCCTGGCCGTGGAACACCATGAAGTAGAGCCGGAAGCTGTAGAGCGCAGTGACGAAAACGCCTAAGAGCACGCATACGTAGGCGAAGGGTGCCATGGCGATGTCTGAGTGCTTCACCGCCTCGATAATGGCGTCTTTGGAGTAAAAGCCGGAGAAGCCGGGAAAGCCTATCAGCGCGATGGAGCCGACCAGGCAGGTGATCCAGGTGATCGGCATGTATTTTCTCAAGCCTCCCATCTTGCGCATGTCTTGCTCGTGGTGAAGCGCGATGATCACCGACCCGGCGGCCAGAAACAGCAGCGCCTTGAAGAAGGCGTGGGTGCCGAGATGGAAGATGGCCGCGGCGTAAGCGGAAGCCCCGAGGCCCACGGTCATATAGCCGAGCTGCGAGAGTGTCGAGTAGGCGATGACCCGTTTGATGTCGTTTTGCACCAGGCCCAGAAGTCCCATCGAGAACGCGGTGACGGCGCCGATAAGCAGAACCACGTTGCGCGCGGTTTCGGAAAACTCGAACAGCGGCGACATCCGCGCAACCATGAAGATTCCGGCGGTGACCATGGTGGCGGCGTGGATCAGCGCCGAGATAGGCGTCGGGCCCTCCATGGAGTCCGGCAGCCACACGTGCAGCGGGAACTGCGCTGATTTTCCCATGGCGCCGACGAACAGCAGGATGCAGATCACCGTGAGCACCGACCATTCGGCGTCGAACCACACGTTCATGCTTTCGCCGCTGAGCAGCGGGGCGGCGGCAAACACCTCGGTGTAGTCCAGGGTATTGAAGTAGAGCAGCACCGCGGCCACGCCCAGGAGAAAACCGAAGTCGCCCACGCGGTTAACCAGAAACGCTTTCAGGTTGGCGTAGATGGCGGATTCCCGCGTGTACCAGAATCCGATCAGCAGATACGAGACCACGCCGACGGCTTCCCAGCCGAAGAACAGCTGGAGGAAATTGTTGGACATCACCAGCATCAGCATGGAGAAGGTGAACAGCGAGATGTAGCTGAAGAAGCGCTGGTATCCCGGGTCGTCGTGCATGTAGCCGATGGTGTAGATGTGCACCATCAGGGAGACGAAGCTCACCACCAGCATCATGGTGGCGCTCAAGCGGTCGATGAGAAATCCGACTACGAGCTCGATTTCTCCGACTTTTCCCCAGGTATAAACCGTGCCGTCGAATTCCGGCCCGCCGTCCATCACGATCTGCTTGAAGACGATTGCCGACAGCAGGGTGGAGATGGCCACGCCGATGATGGCCACCCAGTGGGCGCCGGCGCGCCCGATCTGGCGGCCGAACAGCCCCGCCACTACCGCGCCGATAAGCGGAGCAAGCACAATCCAGATGTAAATTGCGGAACCGCTTTGGGTCATGAATTCAGCCCTTCATGCTGTCCAGGTCGGCCACGTTGATGGTCTGCCGGTTACGAAACAGGACTACCAGAATGGCAAGGCCAATGGCGGCCTCCGCCGCCGCCACGGTGAGAATAAAAAACACGAATACCTGACCCTGGAGGTCGTCCAGATAGTAGGAAAAGGCGACGAAGTTCAGATTGACCGAAAGCAGCATCAGCTCGATGGCCATCAGCAAAATGATGACGTTCTTCCGGTTGATGAAAATGCCCGCCATGCTGATGCAGAACATCAGCGCGCCAAGGATCAGAAAATGTGAAAGCGGAATCACGAGCTCAGGCCTTTATTGCTTCTTCTCCGCCGGCATTTTGACGATGCGCACCCGTTCCTCGCGGCGCACCGAGACCTGGCTCGACGGACGCTGATACTTGATACCTTTTCGCCGGCGCATGGTCAACGAGATGGCGGCGATAATCGCCACCAGCAGGATCACGGCGGCGATTTCGAAGGGATAGACATAAACCGTGTACAGCACGCTGCCGAGCTCTTCGGTGTTGCTGTAGCCAGCGCCGTGTCGCTGCGGCGCCGGCACCACCTCGAGACCAAAATGCTTGGCCCCCACCACCAGGGCGATTTGAGTGGCGATGAGAACGGCCACCAGAATGCCGATGGGCAGGTAACGGGCGAAGCCCTCCCGCAGCGGCGCCAGATTGATGTCCAGCATCATCACCACGAACAGGAACAGCACCATCACCGCCCCCACGTACACCAGCACCAGCACGATGGCGAGAAACTCCGCTTCCAGTAACAGCCAGATGGCGGCGCTGGTAAAGAACGCCAGCACCAGGTATAGGGCGCAGTGCACCGGATTGCGCGCGGTGACGACGCGGATGGCGGCGAACAGGAGAATCGCCGCGAATATGTAAAAGATGAATAGTTCCACCGTGGGTCTTGTTTCTTTTATCGCCGCCGAGTGAATTCTTTTTTCTGTTTGCTCCGAAACTAACGGAACAGCGCGTCGGACATCCGGTCCCGGGCAATTTCCGATTCGTACTTGTCGCCAATGGCCAGCAGCTTCTCCTTGGTCATGATGTTTTCGCCGCGGTTTTCCATGTGATATTCGTGAATCCGCGTCTCAACGATGGAGTCCACCGGGCAGGACTCTTCGCAGAACCCGCAATAAATACACTTGAAAAGGTCAATCTCGTAGCGCGTGGTGCGCCGGGTCCCGTCCTTCCTCGGCTCGGACTCGATGGTAATCGCCAGCGCCGGACACACCGCCTCGCACAGCTTGCAGGCGATGCAGCGCTCCTCGCCGTTGGGATATCGTCTCAGCGCGTGCAGCCCTCGAAATCGCGGCGACTTGGGCGTCTTCTCTTCCGGATACCTCAGCGTGTACTTGGGCGACAGGAAATAGCGAAAGGTCAGCGACAGCCCCTTGAGCAGCTCAAGCAGGAGGAAGCTTCTGGCGAGACTTTTAGGGCTGAAGTTCATCTTATCGATACCGGATTTGTCTGCGGGCGAATCATCACGCTTGGTCAAACCAGGGTCCGAGCTCGGCCAGGATGGCGACGCCGGTCACCAGGATCCAGACGATGGTGATGGGAATGAACACCTTCCAGCCAAGCCGCATGATCTGGTCGTAGCGGTAGCGCGGAAAGGTGGCCCGAAGCCAGAGGTAAAGAAACATGAAGAACCCGATTTTCAGCACGAACCAGTGCCAGCCGTGGCCCATTGGAAAGGTGCTCATCCAGCGCTCCGGTATTGTGCCTTCAAACGGAGACAGCCAGCCGCCCCAGAACATCAGCGCCGCCAGCACGCTGATCAGCACCATGTTGGCGTACTCGGCCAGAAAGAAAACGGAGAACGGCATGCCGGAGTATTCCACGTGGAAGCCGGCGACGATTTCGGACTCGCCCTCGGCCACGTCGAAGGGCGCGCGGTTAGTCTCGGCGATGCCGGCAATGAGGTAGACGAGGAACATGGGAAACAGAGGCAGCCAGAACCAGTGCAGTATGCTCCCCTGCTGCGCAAGCACGATTTCCCTTAAGTTCAGGCTGCCCGCCGCCATCAGCACCACCACCAGGGCGAAGCCCATGGCAATCTCGTAGGCGACGATCTGCGCCGCAGAGCGCATGGCGCCCAGAAACGCATACTTGGAGTTGGTGGCCCAGCCGGCGAGTATCACGCCGTAAACACCCAGCGACGTCAGTGCCAGTACGAACAGCAGCCCCGCATCGATCTTCGCCAGCAGCATTTCCGGCGACACCGGC
>JBFIYQ010000077.1:0-9340 GCA_041605275.1 Gammaproteobacteria bacterium | reverse complement strand
GGTGGGTATCGGCTGGATCTATTCATCCAGCGGGGCGATGGATGAAAACATCAGCCCGGAGTTTTGTGCCACCGGCCGCGATGTGAACGGCGGCTACGCCGAGTATATGACCGTGCCGGAAAACTACGCCTATCCCATCCCTGAGACATTTTCCGACGAGGCCGCGGCGCCCCTGCTTTGTGCCGGCGGCGTCGGTTACCGCTCGCTCAAACTCTGTCATCTAAAGGATGGTCAGCGTCTCGGCCTCACCGGATTCGGTGGTTCCGCACACCTGGTTCTGCAAATGGCGCGTCACCTTTACCCGAAAAGCGAGATTTACGTCTTCGCCAGAGAAAAAGCCGCCCGCGACTTCGCTCTGGAGCTCGGCGCCGCTTGGGCGGGGGACACCTCGGACCGCGCGCCGGAACCGCTGGATGCCATTATCGATACCACTCCGGCCTGGAAACCCGTAGTGGAAGGACTGGCGAATCTACGACCCGGCGGACGCCTGGTTATCAACGCTATTCGCAAGGAAGATGGGGACAAGGCGTATCTGCAGCACTTGAGCTATCACGAGCATCTCTGGCTCGAGCGTGAGATCAAGTCGGTGGCAAACGTCACTCACCGGGACATCGCGGAATTTCTACCTCTGGCGGCGGCGATTCCGATCAAGCCGGAAGTGCAGATCTATACTCTGGAGGATGCCAACCGCGCGCTTGTGGAGTTGAAGCGAGGTAGAATTCGCGGAGCGAAGGTATTGACCATGGTCTGAGTCGCGGGGGAGGGGGAGAACGGGACCGGCGACGGTCATCAGTCGCCGGTCCCGTTGATTCGAGCAACCGCGGAGGATCATCATGACCTGGACCGGCGGATGCCTGTGCGGCGCCGTGCGTTACGAGTCGGACGCGGAGCCTCTATGGGTGAGTCACTGCCACTGCAGCATGTGCCGCAAGCAGACCGGCGCGCTGGTCGGCACCTACGTGGCGTTTCCCGCCGGCACTGTGCGGTGGACCGGCGAGAAGCCCGCTCGTTATCGGTCATCCAAAGACGTTGAGCGCAGCTTCTGTGCGAATTGTGGTGGCACCATCGGCTTTCATCGGGTGCACGAGACCACGCTGTCGGCGGGAAGCTTCGACCATCCGAACGCGCTGCCGTTCGACGGCAAAGACAACGACCACGTCTGGTACCGGGAACGGATCAGCTGGTTCGACACCCGCGACAACTGGCCCCGCCACGATCGTTTTCCGCCGGGTCGGGAGGAGGAGCTGGAGGGTTTGAGCGGTCGGCCGATACGCGGATAGCCCATCAAACCTGGCAGGCCGCGGGCGCTAAACGGAACCGCTGACGGCGCGTGGTGCGGAAGGCGGGTGCCCTCAGTGCTCTTTCGGCGGTTTCTCCAGGATCTTTTCGCCCCGATCGTCAATCACCATCTTTGCTTTGCGGATGGACAGCTCGCTGGCAAAATCTCGATCCGAGAACACGTCGGCGCGAATCAGGTGGTGGGTGCAGCGTTCGCCGTCGATTTCCTTGTAAATCACCGCCGCCACGCGCCAGCCGCTGGCGTCCTTCATCGGCGCCGGCGCAATGTGGAAGCCCTTGTATTCCACCGCCTCGGTCTCGTTGAAGGACTGCTCGCCGGATTTCCCGGTGCCGGTCAAGCTCTTGAAAAAGCGAAAGATCAAGGCGGCCTCCTCGAGGTGGGGTCGCCCATCTTAGACGCCTGGGACCGGCGCGGCCAGCCGGTCCCTCATTCGCCTTGAGCCGACCCCGCGGTCCCGGAGTTGCCGCCGTTCAGCCGAGGGTTTCGCTCAGGTGCTCGTACCAGTCCCGATCCTGGGCCAGCCGGCGCGATTCATCGGGGCTGCCTTCCAGTATGAAATAGCTGCGGTTTCCGAGCTCTTGGGCGGCGGCACAGGCACGCAGCGCGCGGTCGACGAGCGCCCCGGGTCCCCGGGGCGTAGGATGCAGGCTGGTGATGCCGACATTGGCGCCCAGGCGAAAGTGGCGCCCGTGCCAGATGAACGTGCCGCCCTCCAGGGCGGCGCAGATTTGTCGCGCCGCCATCGGCGCCATGGATGACGGACAACCGTCTTTGATTACGGCGATGTGGTCGTCGCTCAGCCGGCAGGCCGGGTAACGATGTCCGACCAGGTTGTTGAGCGTCAAGCCGACGAGATCCAGAAGCGACCTTTCCGCCTTACGCCCGCAGCGAGCGGCAATATCCAGCAGTCGCTCGAGATGAATCACGAACAGCACATGAGGCACGCCGGCGGCGCTTCGCCGCGCGGCGGAATCAATGAGGGCTTCGAACTCAGCCCGCGGTACCCAGGAAATGACGTCCCGTTCGGGGGTTTGGCTAATCCGCTTGTGGGAGGCCGGCTCCACTTTTGGGTGGGTGATCTGCATCAAACTGACTCCGGTACGGTCGAGAACCTGTGAGCTGGAATGCCAGCTTAAGCGCGGCGTGTGACAAAATCGGGACAGCGTCGCGCCGGAAAGGCTCATCCGCTGAGCACTATATTACGCTCGGTGTCGCGCGCTTCAACGTGTCTTTTTTGAACGTAACGGGATGCACGCGTCGTGCCATTTTTCAGTTCTATTGGAATCAACGACTTGGTTGCGCTTCCGTTGAATTGAGCGTCACAAGAAGCACCGCTTGGGAGCAGATTGCACCCTTATGGCGCAGACACTGCCGTGAGCTTGAAAACTGTGTTTAACTGACCCCTTTCCTTTCTAACCGCCGAGAATTTTGATGCAGTGTTGCTGTACAAAGTCAGGAGAAGCGAAGCGCTTTTTCTCCTGGTTCGCGCGCCGTTCCGGCCGGCATTACCGCAAGAAAGGCCTCGGTAAGATTCAGCAACAACTCGCTTCCGCCATCAGGGAGGCCGGGATTGAAGGCGCCTCTTTGCTGGATATCGGATGCGGCGTCGGATACTTGCATCAGTCGCTTCTAAGAGACGGAGCGGCGAAAGCTACTGGCATTGACCTGTCGGAAAAAATGCTTGCCGAAGCCCGGGCGCTGGCCGCTGATCAGGCTCTTGGCGATCGCGTGGATTATATTTCGGGAGATTTTGTCGCCATGGCGGCGGAGCTGCCGGGCGCCGATGTCACCATCCTCGACAAGGTGGTGTGCTGCTATCCGGACGCGGAGATGCTGGTCGGCCGCTCAGTAGAAAAAACCAGAAGGATCTACGCGATTACCTACCCGCGGGCGCACCTGTTGAATCGGATCATGACCGAGGTAGAGGCGCTTTTCATGAAGGTCATCCGCTGCGATTTTCGGCCCTACGTGCACGACCCGGAGCGTATCGAGGTGTGGATCGAGGCCGCAGGTTTTCGTAAGCAAAAGCAGCATCAGTCTTTGATCTGGCTGACTCAGGTTTACGTTCGCTGATCGATAAACGAATGGGTCGACGATCCAGAAGCGCCGGATAGACGTCAATGAGCCTAGAGACGCTCACCGTTCAGGCCCTTCGGGTGCGCGCCGTCAACGTGCCCATGTCCCTGCCTCTGGTCACCGGCGGTGGGTCCGTTTCCACCGCGCCGCTTGCGCTGATCGATTTGCAGACCACGGAGGGGGTGACCGGAAGCGCATATGTTTTCTGCTATACCGCCGTCGCTCTCGGGCCCGTGGTCAAGCTGCTGGAAAATCTGAGCGAGACACTGCAAGGGGAACAAGTCGCGCCGCTGGCCATCGAGGAGAAGCTCGGCAAGTCCTTTCGCCTTATCGGCCTGCAGGGATTGACGGCCATGGCTGCGGCCGGCATCGACATGGCTGCCTGGGATGCGCTGGCCAAGGCCGCCGGCGTGCCGCTTGCCCGTCTGCTGGGCGGCGAGCCGCGATCCATCCAGGCCTATAACAGCAAGGGACTTGGAATCATCGGCCCTAAGGCCGCGGGGGAGGAGGCGGAACGGCTGCTGGCGGAGGGCTTCCGCGCGGTCAAGGTGCGTCTCGGCTACGCCGACGCGGCCACGGATCTGGAGGTAGTACGCGCGGTGCGGTCCGCCGTCGGCGGCGAGGTGGCGTTGATGTCCGATTACAACCAGTGTCTGTCGTCTACCGAGGCGCAGCAGCGGATCGCTCGGCTGGACGAAGAGAACCTGCAGTGGGTCGAAGAACCCGTGCGTTTCGATGACTACAGCGGATGCGCGCGGATCCGGGAAAAGGTGCGAACGCCGATTCAAATCGGCGAGAACTGCTGGGGTACCCACGACATGGAGAAGGCGCTCGATGCCGGCGCCTGCGATTACTTCATGCCCGACGCGGTGAAGATCGGCGGCGTGAGCGGCTGGCTGCGCGCGGCGGCAATGGCGGAGTCCGTCGGCATGCCGGTTTCATCACACCTGTTTCCCGAAATCAGCGCCCACCTGCTATCCATCACACCCACCCGTCACTGGCTCGAGTACGTGGACTGGGCGGCGCCGGTTCTGCAGCAACCCGTCGCGGTGGAAGACGGACACGTCGCGCCATCACAGGCGCCGGGCGCCGGCATCGCCTGGGACGAAGATGCGATCAGCCGCTACAAAGCATGACGGCAGTGGATAAAAAAACCGGCGGAACGCCTGTTTTTTAGTTGCAGGGTGGTGCGGCCCCGGCATTGCTGCCGGAGCCACAATGCTCCCAATCAGGCCGCGGCCCGCTCTCCCAACCACGCCTCCAGGTCATCGGCGCTACCGATGTGATGACCATTGACGAAAATCTGCGGCGTCGAGGTCGCGCCCGCCACCGCGCGCAGGGTGCGATCGGTGTAATCGCGATTGAGCACCAGCTCTTCGAAAGTCAGGCCGTTTGCCACCAGGTGGCCTTTCGCGCGGCCGCAGTGAGGGCAACCCATGCGCGAGAACACCGTGATGTCGTGGGGTTTGGCCGACTTGGGCGCGACGTAGCCGAGCATGGTATCGGCGTCTGAAACCTCATAAGGGTCGCCCGCCACTTCCGGCTCAATGAACATCTTCTCGATGACGCCGTCTTTGACCAGCATCGAGTAGCGCCAGGAGCGCTTGCCGAAGCCGAGATCGTCCTTGTCCACCAGCATGCCCATTTTCTCGGTGAACTCGCCGTTGCCATCCGGCAGAAACCGGATGGCGTCAGCGCGCTGAGCCTGCTGCCACTCGTTCATGACGAAGGCATCGTTGACGGAGATACAGATGATCTCGTCAATGCCGTGACGCTTGAACTCAGGGGCAAGCTGGTTGTAGCGCGGCACGTGGGCCGACGAGCAGGTGGGGGTAAAGGCGCCGGGCAGTGAAAACACCACCACGGTTTTTCCGCCGAAGACATCCTCGCTGGCGACGTCGCGCCACTCGTGATTCTCACGCACCCGAAAGCGGGCGCTAGGGATTCGTTCACCCTCGCGACTTTTCAACATGTCGTTAACTCCCGAACGTTTTCTAAAGCTTTAAGATTGCCGCGACGCGGAGATGCCCGTGGTGAGAAATAACCTCTGGCGGATGTTAGTTGGGCAGCATGCTGCGCAGCATCCAGGCGTTCTTCTCGTGCACCTGCATGCGCTGGGTGAGCAAGTCCGCGGTCGGCTCGTCGTTGGCCGATTCCGCCGTCGGGAAAATCTCACGCGCGGTGCGCACTACTGTCTCCTGGCCAATCACGAGGGCCCGCACCATATCGTCGGCGTCGGGCGTGCCGGTTTCTTCCTCGACGGAGGAAAGTTCGGCGAAGGCTTTGTAGGAGCCGGGGGCAGGGAAGCCCAGCGCGCGGATGCGCTCGGCGATTTCATCCACGGCCTCCGCCAGCTCGGTGTACTGCTGCTCGAACATCGCGTGCAGCGTGTTGAACTGGGGTCCAGTGACGTTCCAGTGATAGTTGTGGGTCTTGAGGTACAGCGTGTAGCTGTCCGCCAGCAGCCTGGAGAGGCCGTCGGATATGGCCGCCCGCTTGTCCTCTGAAATCCCGATGTTGACCTTCATAGCTGAAATCCCTGTAAATCCGTGTGAACAGGACTAATGATACGTATTCAGGTAAATTCTATAAATCAGTTTAAATGTGATACTATATGCGATAATTTCGATGGATTAACGAGCCTTCCCCCCGCGGGCCCGAGTAGCGCCATGAACCTCCCCACAACCAAGCAGTTGCGCTATTTCGCGGCGCTGGCCGAGCACGAGCACTTCGGGCAGGCCGCCCAGGCCTGCTTCGTCTCCCAATCGGCGTTCAGCTCCGCCATACGCGAGCTGGAGACGCAGCTCGGGGTCCAGCTGGTGGACCGCACCAACCGTCAGGTGACCATCACCGCCATCGGCCAGGAGGTCGCCACCCAGGCCAGGCTTTGTCTTAGGGACATGGAGGATCTGGTCAACGTCGCCCGAAGCCGGCGGGATCCTTTGGCCGGTCCCTTGATGCTCGGGGTGATCCCCACCATTGCGCCGTTCCTACTGCCAAAGATTTTGCCCAGGACGCGCAAAGCGTTTCCGAAGCTCAAGCTTTTCCTGCGCGAGGACACCACTGAGGCGCTGCACTCACAGCTGATGGCGGGCGATCTGGATCTGATCCTGATCGCCTTCCCCTATGAGCTTCGCAAGGTGGAGGTCAAACGCCTGTTCAAGGATCCCTTTCTGCTTGCCTGCCGCCAGGGGACCAAGCTGGTCGACCCGGAAAACTACCGCTTCAACCGCTTGAACGCCGACAGCGTGCTGCTGCTGGAAGACGGCCACTGCCTGCGCCAGCATGCCATCGACGCCTGCAGGTTGCGCAACATGGAAACCGTCAGCCGTTTTGCCGCAAGCAGCCTGCTCACCCTGGTGGAGATGGTGGACGCGGACCTAGGCGTCACCTTCCTGCCGGGTATGGCGGAAGGCTCGGCGATGCTGAGAAACACCCGGGTGAAGACTCATCCGCTCAGCGACGGCAGCCACCGGGAAATCGCGCTCGCGTGGCGTAAGGGAAGCGCCCGGGCCGAGGAGTTCGGGCGACTGGGTGATCTCATCGCCAACTTCGGCCCAAAATGAGACGACCGCGGGACGCGCCCAATGGAAACACCGTGAATCAATCAATTCCCGAAACGCTGCGGCAGGGAATTACCACTCTGTTGTTTGACCTCTATGGCACCGTGGTGGACATGCAGTCGGGCCTGACCGAGATGGTGAAACCATTTCTAGAGGATAAAAAGTGGAGTGGTGACCCTCACCGCTTTGTCACCTGGTGGCGGCGCACCCATTTTGAAAATTCCATGATCGACGCGCTCTGCGATCGCGGGCACACGCCGTACCGGGAGATCGGGCAGCGCGCGGTGGCCTTCGTCATGGACCGTGCCGGCATCGCGCATACGAAAGACGAAGTGCGCTGGCTGGTTGCCCAGATCGAGCGGCTCAAGCCGTTTCCGGATGTGCTCGAGGCGCTGGTGATGCTTAAGAAGAGGTACAGGCTGGCGATCCTTTCCAATGGCGACCGCGACATGCTCGAGGCCGCCCGTCCCCACATCGGCTTTGAGTTCGACGCCATGATCTCGGTGGAGGAGGCCGGCTACTTCAAACCGCACTTCGCCACCTACGCAAAAGCCTGCGAAATTCTCGGGGACCAACCCTCCGCCATTCTATTCGTCGCCAACCATGCCTTCGACTGCATCGGCGCCAAGGCCCAGGGCATGCGCACGGCGTTCATTGACCGCCGCCGCCGGCCCTTCGGCGAGACCCCTCACCGCCCGGACCTCATCGTCGAAGACTTCCGCGCCCTGGCCGATCTCATGTGCGCGGAAAACTAGCTTGCACTAATCGTCCGGATTTCATTTGCCACGATCACGACCGCGCCGCCGGTATCGCACCCGGCGGGACCGCCGGCGATTTGCGTCTAGACTGAGGGATAAGTCGCGCCAACGATTGTTTTTTGGCTACGGGCGAGGACGCCGGGCGCGCGCTTAGAGGAGTTGGCTTGAGGAAGTTTGTACACGCCGTCGGCTGTCTCGCCTCGGCGGTCCCGTACTTAATCCTGGTGGGGGTGCTGACCCGGGCCTGGATCGATCCCATGTCGGTGGACGAGGGCATATGGGTGCCCCTGGCCGTGGGTCTGATGGCGCTCGAGTTCATCCTGCTGCACTCCGGCGTGTTCATGGGCACGGTGGCATCGAAGGCGGAATCCACGGCCCGCCGCGCCGGGCTGTTCGTCCTGCTGGCCGCCTTCTACGCGGTCTTCGCCGTGGCCTTCAGCCTGGTCACCGGAACCTGGGAGATTCTGAAAATCTTCGGCTTCCTGATGGCGGGACGATTCATCACCGTGATCGTTGCCAGCGGAGAAGGCAAGCAGCAGCTGATCGCGCGATCCGCTGCCGGAATCGCCATCTACATCCCCGTTGTGTTCCTCACCGTCTTCGTCCCCTTCCCCGAGCTCGGCGTGAACGCGGACGTGTTGCGTGAGGTCTATCCGGACCGGGGCGGCGGTATCTGGGAGCAGCATCCGGAGCGGGCCATCGCCGGCGCCATCCTGTATTTCGGCTTTATGGGCCTGTTCGAGCTCAAGCAGCTGACCCGCCCTCCCAAGAGCACGCCCGCCCTGGGCCGCGATGAGATTCTGGATCCCGGCGAGACCGAACGCGGGAACATCTGAAAGCCCGTTGCAATCGATCTGTGATTTTCGGCGCCGGTCGTTAGTCCTATGCTTGAACAAGCTTGGAAGTGGTCTCCGGCCGGAGTGCCGCCATGGCGTTTCTCAACATAGCCGAGCCCGACGTCACCCTGACAGACTACGGTCTGGCGCTGGAATGCGCGCTGTTCGCCGTCCTTCTTTACCGCCTGCGTGACAGCTCAGGTCCAGTCCGCTTCTGGTTCATCGTGTTCTTCGCGTCGCTTGGCGCCGCCGCCCTTGCCGGCGGAACGGTGCACGGCTTTCTCTACGATGAGACCACCCAGACCTACAACATGCTTTGGAACGCCACCCTGATTGCCATCGGCGTGGTCGCGCTCTCGGCGTGGATGATTGGGAGCCGTTTCGAATTTGTCCGTCGGGCGGACTACCTGGCGCGATGGACGGGTGCCGTGCTCTTCATCGGCTACTGCGTCATCGTCCTGATGGTGCGCAATACTTTCGCCGTCGCCATCGTCCACTATCTGCCGGCGGTGTTTTTTCTGCTGTACGCCTTCGCCAGCAGCTATTTCCGCAGCCGTCAGCCGTATCTGCTCACCGGACTGACCGGGTTGTCGCTGATGCTGGTGGCGGCCGGCGTCCAGCAGCTCGGGATCGCGCTGCATCCCGTTTATTTCGATCACAACGCGATATATCACCTGATCCAGGCCGTCGCGGTGCTGATGCTGTTTTTGAGCGCCCGCGGCATTGTTCGTCAAGGAGCATGAAGATGATCTCTCGCCGCAGCCTGCTGAATCTCTTGACCAAGGGCGGAGCGGGACTCGCGCTGGC
>JBFIYQ010000076.1:0-9569 GCA_041605275.1 Gammaproteobacteria bacterium | reverse complement strand
TCTGCTCCAAGGGGTTCTCCGCCGCCGGGCTTTCCCGGGGCTCTTGTGCGAACACCGGCCGGAACCTCGCCTCGTCGCGTTCCTCTTCCCGCGACGGTGCTACCCTCGTCGGCGCTTCTCTACGCGGCTCTTCCCGGGGCGGCGTTTCTTGCGGCGGCTCTTCCCGAGGCGGTATTTCTTGCGGCGGCTCTTGCGGGGGCGGCTCGGCGACGGCCTCGCTCCCCTCGGCCGCGAGGTCGGTCTCGGTCACCGTGCCCGCGGGTTTCGCCTGCTCCAGCTCCTCGTCGATGTCGATCTCATTGAGCTGCTTGAGCGACTCGGCGTTTTGCGCCGCGCGCGAATCCTGCACCCGCTCGAGGAGCTCGAGCTCGTTTTCGATTTGCCCGTCGGGATCATCGAGCCTTTCCGAACGCGACCCGCGCCGGGCCACGGTCACCCCCCAGATGTAGATCCCCACGAGCAGGAGAACCCCGCAGATGACCAGAATTATTCGAAGGTTGTCCATCTAATCAGGGCTCCACGATTCGAACGGAGCACGGGGACGGGCGGGCAGGAATCTCAGACGGCAGCCAGCTGCACGGCTTCGTCGATGTCCACAGCGACGAGCCGCGATACGCCTGGCTCGTTCATGGTAACGCCAATGAGCTGCTGGGAAAGCTCCATGGTGATCTTGTTGTGGGTCACCAGCACGAACTGGATCTGCTCGGACATGTCCTTCACCAGCTCGCAGAATCGCATCACGTTGGCGTCGTCCAGCGGCGCGTCCACCTCGTCCAAGAGACAGAACGGCGCCGGGTTCATCTCGAAAATAGCAAACACCAGCGCCACCGCGGTGAGCGCTTTCTCGCCGCCGGACAAAAGCTGAATGCTGGTGTTGCGTTTGCCCGGCGGGCGCGCCATCACTGACACGCCGGTGCTCAACAAATCCTCTCCGGTGAGCTGCAGGTACGCGCTGCCGCCGCCGAAAAGGCGGGGAAACAGCTCGCCCAGTCCGGTGTTCACTTTCTCATAGGTTTCCTTGAAGCGGGCGCGGGTTTCGCGGTCGATCCTCTGAATCGCCGCGTTCAGCGTGTTGATCGCTTCCTCCAGGTCGGTGTACTGAGTGTCCAGGTACTCTTTTCTCTCGGCCTGCTGCTCGTACTCGTCGATGGCGGCGAGGTTGATGGGCCCCAGCCGGTTGATGCGGCGATCCATGGCCTCCAGCTTTTCCTGCCATTCCGATTCGCTGGCGTCTTCGCCGATCTCGTCGAGCAGCGCGCTCAGGTTCTGGCCGCCCTGCGCCACCTGCTCCTCCACGGTCTGCCGTCGCACCACGGACTCCTGACTCTTGAGCTTGAGCTCCGAGAGGGCCTCGCGCTCCGCCGTGACCCGCTCTTCGATCTGGTGGCGGGCGCGGTCCAGCTCGCGTACCTCGCTTTCCAGCCCCTCCACTTTCGCCCGGGCGCTTTTTAGCGACTGCTCCACCTCGCTGCGGGCGGCGAGTTCGGCGTCCAGTCGCTGTTTCGCCTCCCGCGCCGGCTGATCCAGGGCGGCGAGCTTTTCGTCCAGCTCGCCCAATCGCGCTTCGATACGTTTGACCTGATCGCTGTTGCGGCCGCGTGCCTCTTCCAGCGATGCCGCCTGGGCCTTGAGGGATTCCACCTTGACGCCGATCTCGTAGGCCCGGTCCCGGGCGGAGTGCCACTGCTCGCGGACCTCTTCCAACCGCTTGCGGTGGGTTTCCCGGCGGGTCTGCCAGGCGTCTCGCTCGCCGCTCAGGCGCTGCACTTCCTGGTCGGAACGCTGAAGCCGCTTCTTAGCGGTGTCCCGGACCTCCTTTTCGGCGACGAGCTGGTTCCGGACCTCCAGCAGCTCGCTGGCCAGACTCGCCGCCCGGGCCTGGGTCTGCTCGAGCCGCGCACTTGCCGCCCCCAGCTCCGACTTCAGATCGCCGTGTTGGCGATGGGCGTCGGCCAGCGCGGTCTGGCTCTCGGCGTATTCGGACTCGGCATCGCCAAGGGCAGTCTCCGCGGCGCCATGCTCGAGCTCCAGATTGGCCACCTCGGTTTCCAGCTCTGCAAAGGCGCCGGCCAGGCTCTCGATCTCCTGCTCCCGCGCGAGCACACCGGCATCGTCCGAAGCGCCGGGGGCAACCCGCGCCCAGCCGGGCCCGATCCAGATGCCGGCGGGGGTCACCACGGACTCGCCCGATTCGAGCTTGCGCCGAAGCGTCACCGCCCTGGGCAGAGAATCCGCTGCATAAACTCCGCGGAGCAGATTCGCCGCCGCCGCGCTGCCGCTGACCTTGGCCGACAGCAGCGGCAACCCCAGCCGGTTGCGGGCGCCGGCATCCGCGCCACCCTCCAGCGCCACCAGGCTCAAGTCGCTGCCGTCGAGGCCTTCAAGGGCGGTGAGATGGGTGTCCAGATCCCCGTCCACGCATACCGACTCGAGATGGGTGCCGAGCACCACCTCCACCGCCCGCTCCCAGCCGGACTCGGCTTTGAGCACCTCGGCGAGCCGCGGAGAATCACCGAGCCCTCGGGCCTGGAGCCAGTCGCTGGCGCCCCCCGGGCCCTTGCCCAGGGCGTCCTGCTGCAGCGCCTTGAGCGAAACCAGCCGGCCGCGCAGCTCCTGCAGGCGATCCCGGGCTTGATGCAGCGCTTCGTCCGCCTCCTGGCGCCGCTGCCGCAGCGTCTTCAGCGTCTCCTGGCGCTTTTCCAGGTCTGACTCCACCTGATGGATACGCTCGGAAGAGTCGTTCATCCGCGTGCGGATCTCCTTCACGCTCCGGTCCAACGCCCCCACGTCCAACGCCTTGCGCTCGGCCTCGATGCGGGCGGCCCGCTCGTTTAGCTGGCGCAGGTTATCTTCCAGGTGGGCGATGCGGGTTTCCTCGGCGTGCTTGGCGTGGGCCGGCTCCTGGGCCGCCTGGCTCAAGACCTCGTACTCCGACTGCCAGGCGTGCATCGCCTCCTCGCTCTGGCGAAACTCCAGCCGCGCCCGCGCCGCATCGGCCTGAACCTCTTCCAGCTCCGGCTCGAGCTCCTCGAGGGTATCCCGGATCTCCTTGAGCCTCGCCTCCTCGGACGCGATGTGCTGTTTGGCCTCGTCGAGGTTCTGAGACTCCCGCTCGCGGCTCTCGCCGAGCTGCTGCCGCTGGCCGCGCAGGTTTTGTATCGCCTCCTCGGTGCGGGCGATGGCCGCGCTGGCGTCGAGTACCTTTCGGTACACTTCGTTGAAGGCGTCGGTGGCCTCCGTGTGGGCGTCGCGCAGCGTCTCCAGCTTCGATTCCGCCTTCCGCTGCTCGGCGATGACGGCTTCCAGCTTCACCTGCTGCTCGCCCACCTCGGCGGCGTGCACCTTCGCCTCCTCGTCCAGCGCCCGCCACTGCAGCGCCAGCAGCTCAGCCTTGAGCTGGCGCTCCTCCTGCTTCAGGACCTTGTACTTCTCCGCCATGGTGGCCTGGCGCTTGAGGTGGGTGATGCGCTTGCCGAGCTCCTCCCTGAGATCGCTCAGGCGGTCCATGTTCTCCTGGGTGTGCTTCAGGCGGTTTTCGGTCTCGCGGCGCCGCTCCTTGTACTTGGAGATCCCGGCGGCCTCTTCCAGGAAATCCCTGAGCTCCTCGGGCTTGGCCTCGATCACCCGCGAAATCATCCCCTGCTCGATAATGGCGTAGCTGCGCGGCCCCAAACCGGTGCCGAAGAACAGATCCATGACGTCACGGCGCCGGCAGCGAGCGCCGTTGAGGAAGTAATGGGATTGTCCCTCCAGGCTGACCTGGCGCTTGACCGAAATCTCGGTGTAGCTGGCGAAACGGCCGCCCACGCGGCCGTCGCTGTTGTCGAACACCAGCTCCACGGTAGCCTGGCCAACGGGCTTTCGTGAGGTCGATCCGGTGAACACAACGTCCGCCATGGTGTCCCCACGCAGGTGCTTGGCCGAGATCTCGCCCATCACCCAGCGCACCGCATCGATGATGTTGGACTTGCCGCAGCCGTTGGGACCGACGACTCCGATGAGGTCGCCGGGGAAACTGATAGAGGTGGGGTCGACGAAGGACTTGAAACCGGCCAGCCGGATCTTTCGCAGACGCATCAGCAGAAGTCGAGCGTGCGGGTTTCGAGTTGCATCGGCCGATACTTTACACTAATCGCGACATTGGAAACACCAAATCCATCAACAATGACAACCAAGCCAAACAAACAGCTCGAGACATTTGACAACGCGACACCCTATCGCGATTACACAATCCGCATACGGGTTCCGGAGTTCACTTGTCTGTGTCCCAAGACAGGGCAGCCGGATTTCGCCACCATTCTGATCGAGTACGTGCCCGACAGAACCTGCGTCGAGCTCAAATCCTTGAAGCTCTACATCTGGTCCTTCAGGGACCAGGGGGCCTTCCACGAGGCGGTCACCAACCACATCCTCGACGATCTGGTGGCGGCCGTGAAGCCCCGTTTCATGCGGGTTTCCGCCGATTTCAACGTGCGCGGCGGTATCTATACCAGCGTCGTTGCCGAGCACCGCTCGCCGGATTGGACGCCGTCCCCGGCCGTCGATCTGCCGCCCGGCTGATCCGGTGGGAAACAACCCCTTCAACGGCGCGCTTTATTTCCTGCGCGGATTCGCTCTCATCTTCCTCCCGGGGATTCGCGCTTACGTCGTGGTGCCGCTGGTGATCAACATCGCCGTCTTCACCGCGCTGATCTACTTCGGTGCCGGCCAGCTTCAATCGTTTCTCGACAGCATGCTTCCGGAGTGGCTGGAGATCTTGAAGTGGCTGCTGCTGCCGCTGTTCCTGATCGCCGGACTGCTGATCGCTTTTTTTACTTTCAACATGGTCGCCAACCTGATCGCCGCCCCGTTCAACGGACTCCTGGCCGAAGCGGTGGAGCGCAAGCTTACCGGGCAGGAACCGGAGCAAGGCGGGTTGAAAAAGATGATCGCCGACATCGGGCGCACCTTCGCCTCGGAACTCAAGAAACTGGTCTATATCGGCGTCCGAGCGGTTCCGATTCTGCTGCTGATGCTGGTGCCGGGGGTCAACGTGGCGGCCTCGATGCTGTGGATCCTGTTCAGCGCCTGGATGCTGGCGGTGGCCTACGCCGATTACCCCATGGGCAATCACGGCATCGCCTTTCCCCAGCAGCGGGAATTGCTCGCCCGCCGCCGCTGGCTCAGCGTCGGATTCGGCGCCAGCGTGATGTTCGGCCTGGCAATCCCGGTGCTGAATTTTCTTGTCATTCCCAGCGCCGTCGCCGGCGCCACCGCCATGTGGGTGGATCAGCTCAAGGATGCGCGATGACGGTGAAACCGAATCGGTCCCAGAGTCTCTAAATAAGCCTGAGATACGCCGGCCCGCCTCGGCTGGATACCCGATGCGTTGCGCCTGCGGAATTGATTTGTTATATACGCGCGTCTGCTCTTGCCGGTCCGGCACGGTTCAGGGCGGAAAACCGGGTCAAATGCCCTCTGGCGCGGGCCCGATGATAACGAGGATCTATTGAGTTTCAGCGCCGTCCGGCTACGCTATCACCGAGCGCAGAAGACGGCAGGATAATGGAGCGGTAAAAATGCCGAATACAGCCACCACGGCGGTACTCGATTTCAAGCCCTACAAGCCGAAACGGGGCGAAGAGTACATGAACGACAAACAAATCGAGCACTTCCGAAAAATATTGATGGCCTGGAAGCGTCAGCTGATGGAAGAGGTGGACCGCACCCTCCACCATATGCAGGACGAAGCCGCAAACTTCCCCGATCCCAATGACCGCGCCAGCCAGGAATCAGAATTCACGCTGGAGCTCCGCACCCGCGATCGGGAACGCAAGCTGATCAAGAAAATCGACGAATCCCTCATTCACCTGGACAGCGGCGACTACGGATTCTGCGAGACATGCGGCATCGAGATCGGTATTCGCCGTCTCGAAGCACGTCCAACCGCAACCCTTTGCATCGACTGCAAGGTGCTGGACGAAATTCGCGAAAAACAGATGGGCTGATTAACGGCTTACCCCACTGACACGACCCCGACTCCGCCTCTGACTCTGCGCCGTGCCGACGGGCCGGCGCATCAGACCTGCACAAATCGCGTGGCCGACGCCGTGCGATGAGTTCCAAAACCTCCGCTTCAAATCCCCGCTACCGTGGGCGCTTCGCCCCTTCGCCCACAGGTCCGCTTCACTTCGGATCCCTGGTGGCGGCGGTAGGCAGTTACCTTCAGGCGCGAAGCTTGGGCGGTGATTGGCTGGTGCGAATGGAGGATCTGGATACGCCCAGAAACGCCCCCGGCGCCGCCGACTCTATACTTAAAGTTCTCGAACGTTTCGGATTGCACTGGGACGAGACGGTTGTTTACCAGAGCGACCGGCTGGACGTTTTCGCCGACGCGCTCGACCAGCTGCGGCGTATAACGCTGGCCTACGACTGCGGTTGCAGCCGGCAGGATCTGGAGGACGGCGTTTATCCCGGCACCTGCCGAAACGGCGTACCCGAGGGACGAAAAGCGCGAAGCGTGCGCGTGCTGACCGATGACCGGCCGGTATCGCTCGACGATCAGGTTCAGGGCAAGTTTGCGCAGAATCTCGAGGCCACCTTCGGCGACTTCGTGGTGCTCCGCGCCGACGGCATTTTTGCTTATCACCTGGCGGTCACCGTCGACGATGCGCTTCAGCGCATCAGCGAGATCGTGCGCGGCGCCGACCTGCTAGACTCGACTCCGAGGCAAATCCATCTTCAGCGCTGCCTCGGCCTGACAACCCCCGCTTACGCCCACCTGCCGGTGGCCGTCAACGCAAAGGGTCAGAAACTCAGCAAGCAGACCTTCGCCCGGCCGGTGAGCAATCGTGATCCGGGTGAGCTGCTGTTCGAGGTCGTCGAGTTTCTTGGCCAGGACCCTGCGCCTGACCTGCGCGATGCCGCCGCGAACGAGATTCTTGCCTGGGGTGTTAAAAACTGGCGCCTGGATGCCGTGCCCCGGCAGGCCAAGATCCGGTACCGGAACGGGGCGCCGGGCTGAAGCATTCACGAACGCCGTTCTGCAACAAAACATAATAAACTTGAATTCATCGCCGGGACGGCTCGACGAATACCATAACCGCCCAGACGAGACGCGAAACGGACACGAAATAGAAAAAAATACCGCGTATGTTTTTTTACAGCCGGAAGAGACTCATCGCCATTGTCTGCATCGCCGGGCTTGCCGCGGGGGCAGCGGCGCTCGCGGTGGAAAAAGTCAGCGTGAACGGGCTGTTCAAGGACAAGGCGATCCTCGTCATCGATGGTAAACAGCGGTTGCTTCGAAGCGGCGAAACCAGCCCCGAAGGGGTCAAGCTGATTCGTGCGGACAGCGAGGAAGCGGTAATCGAGATCGACGGCGTCCAAAGCACCCGCGGCTTGGGCACCCATATCGGCGGCAGCTACCAGCAACCGGAAAGCCGTGCGGTTCAGATCTACCCCGCCCGCGGCAACATGTACGCCATCGTCGGCAGCATCAACGGCTATCCGGTGAATTTCATCGTCGACACCGGCGCGACCTTCGTTTCAATGAACGAGCGCCACGCGCGCCGTCTAGGCATCGACTTCGCGGTGGAAGGCCGACCGGCCATGTCGCAGACGGCTTCGGGCGTGGTGAAGGTTTATCTCGTGAGGCTGAAACGGGTGAAGGTCGGTGAAATCGAGCTCACCGACGTGGAGGGCTCGGTGCACGAAGGCAATTTCCCCACCGAGGTTCTGCTCGGGATGTCTTTCCTCGGACGTCTGGACATCAAGCGGGAGGATGGGGTGATGGAGCTGCGGAAGAAATATTAGTCGGCGCAATACGCTCCGCTATTGCGCCCTACATTTTTAATTTTCACCGTCGGTAACGAAAAACGGCCCGCATTTGCGGGCCGTTTTCGTTGGATTTTGATAGTTCGCTAAAACTTAAACGCGCGTCGGCTCTTCGCGAATGGCGGGCAGCTTCATCTGAATCAGGGCGAAGCCGCCGAACAGCACGCCCGCGTAGAACAGATCGCCGGCAATGGTGTAGTGGAAGAAGGGAATCGCGGCGACGTAGCAGGCGACGAGCCCGGCGAAGGTCAGCGGATACATCCCCGAAGTGAGCCAGACGCCAAAGTTGGTGATGACGAAAAAAATCACCGAGCTGGCCAGCGCGCCTCCCGCCACGGTCAGCGGACCGATTCTGCCGCGAAACTGCATGCCGATAGCCACCACGATGCACATGCAGACGTACACCAGCACCAGGCCGTCGTGGAATCCAATTACGATGTCGCTTAAGGCCATGGCGATTAGCGGAATCAGAAACGCGAGCTTACGGTTGTCCAGATGCGCGCCGGCGAACAGCGCCATGGCTGCAACCGGCGCGAAGTTCGGCGGATGCGGAAGAATCCGCAGCAGCGCGGCCGCCAGCACGAGGCCCGCGATCAGCCAGTACTTCTTGCTCAACATGTCTCACCCCTGTCGATTCGATTGTGATGCCGCGGCCGGCCCGGCCCGCGGCGGGCGAACGCCTTCGATGCCGCGGAGCTTATCCGCAACCGGCCATGAATTGAAGCGCGGCGGATTGTTTCCGCGGCGCCCCGCGTGGTCCAGGTTTTATTTCTTAACCCCATCAGCGTTTCTTGCGCTTGGGATCCCAGTACACCTCGCCGCCGGTCTGGCGCGCCAGCACCCGGGCGATTACGAACAGCAAATCCGAAAGCCGGTTGACGTACTTGCGGCTCTCCTCGTTCACCGTCTCTTTCCGCGACAAGGTCAGCAGGCGCCGCTCGGCGCGGCGGCAGACGGCGCGGGCAACGTGGGCGGCCACCGCCGGGGTGCTGCCGCCCGGGAGGATGAACTCTTTCAGCGGCGGCAGCTCGGCGTTGAACCGGTCCAGGGTCTCCTCCAGCGCCGTTACGTCCTCGGCGGTCACCGTGGCGGCGCCGGGAATGGCCAGCTCGCCTCCGATGTCGAACAGTCCGTGCTGCACGTCGGTGAGGGCTTCGCGCACGGTATACGGGATCTCCTGGGCCAATACCCAGCCGATCTGGCTGTTGAGCTCGTCCACCGCTCCCATGGCTTCCACCCGCGCGCTGTCCTTGTCAACGCGGGAACCGTCGGCGAGTCCAGTGGTGCCTTTGTCGCCGGTGCGGGTGTAAATCTTCGACAGCCTGTGTCCCATGCTGGTACCGGTTGTTAATTGAGTTTGAAGGTCACGTCGACCCTGAAGCGGGTGACGTCGGAAAGAAAGAGCCGCGCCGGCTCAAACGGCGCCACCCGGCTTACGGCGGACACCGCCGCAGTATCCAGCAGGCTGAAGCCGCTGGATCTGTCGATGCCGACGGCGTCCATCTCGCCGCTGGGCGAAAGGCGGAAGCTGACGGTCGCCGTGCCTTCCCGCCGCTGGCGCAGCGCGAGCATCGGGTAGCGCTTTTCCCGGCTGATGGCCTCATGCAGCAGCGAAAGCAGCTCACCCCGGCGCGCAGAGGTGCCGGCGTCGGTCTCCTCCGAGGCGTATGCCGGCTCCGACGTCATTGCGGATTCGCCGGCAGCGGCCGAGGGAGGCGGATCGCGATACACGTCCTCTACCGGCGCGGGATCCG
>JBFIYQ010000075.1:0-9757 GCA_041605275.1 Gammaproteobacteria bacterium | reverse complement strand
TCCATGACAAAAGCGTCGTTGACCGAAAGACAAACCACCTCGTCTATACCCTTGGCTTTGATTTTGTCAGCGTTGACCACGAAGCCGGGAAGGTGCGAAGCCGAGCACGTGGGAGTAAAAGCCCCGGGGAGCGCGAATAAAACGACCTTTTTGCCTTCTAACAGCTCGTCGGTGGTTATCGGCTTCGGGCCGTCTGTGGTCATGTGGGTCAAGGTTACCGACGGAACCTTATCACCGGCTTTTATCGGCATTGGGGATACTCCTGAGTCAGCTGATTTTCATCTGGGCCGTCCGTAACTTTAAAGGGAATGCGCCCGCCTTGCACCCATTTGTGAGGCGCCAGCGAACCCGCTCGGCCGCCGGCAACACGCTCGCAATTTAGACCGTGCGCGGATTAGAAGGGAAAGGCGTAAGTGATCAGGACTTCGTTGGCTCCCGGATTCTCATCGTAAATGCCGGCGTTGGAGATGTGGGCGAGGCGGACACCGAAACGAGAGCCGTCGACGAACTCGTAGGCGAGTGTAAGAGAAGAGCGAAACTGGAGCGTTCCGCCCAGGTCGGGACCGGAGCCCCTTCCATAGGCGCCCACGGAGAGCAGCGGCGTGGCAACGATTTTTTTGTACCTGATATCGGCATAACTCCCCAGATAAAGAAACTTGCCGCCGTCGGTATTCGCCAGACCGCCGGCCGCGAATCCCAGGTAAAAAAACTTCTTTCCGAATCGATACTCCAGATTCAGTTCCGACGAAGCGCCTACTTCACCCGGGTCCCGCTGGCGGAAAGCATTGAACTCCCCCGCGCCCACCATAACCATGCCGTCGCCGCTGCCCAGCACCTCGAATGGCCCCAGAGCCAACGGCGAGCCCTGATCCGCCCTTGCCGTGTTAGGCGCTAGAGAAAAAAATAAGACAACGAAAACAAGGTTTAAATTCAGCGGTTTCATTATTGTTCTTTCGGAGTAAGGGTTGTTTTATTTATCCAGTCTCTCCACCTCCATCACCGGACTGAACGGCACCTGCAGACCGCACCGGCGCCGCCAGAAGTTCAGTCTGAGATTTTGATGGCACGAGAGCTTTTCGTTCTTGATTTTATTGAGCCTGGTGAAAGCGCTATTGTTTCAATTTTTGAATCAAAAATACAGGCGACCGGGAGCACTTGTTGGCGGTGTTTCCTTTATTCCGGCGTTAAGTAACTACGTTCGCGAGGAACTGCTCAAAAGGAGCATTAATCAATCACACCAGATCGCACCGATTGGCGATCCGCGAGACAATCATGTCCGAGACTTTTTCTCGGTAAGCGGCCATGTGATCGGAATTCCAGTGGTCGTCCAGCGCGGCATCGTCCGCGTACATCTCCACCAGGATCACTTTATTTTTCGCTTCCCTCGGTTTGAGCACCTCGAATCGAAGACAGCCTTCCTCAATCTTAAGACTGTTCGCACCGTGTTTGCTCACGATATCGACGAACGCATCGAAACTTTCAGGCGAGATTTCGAGCTCAACGACGAGGACGACTTTGGCCATGATTCGGGTACTCCTGTTCTTTTGAGTTCGGGCGGGCGCGGCGCCCGACCCGGCGGCGGTGCTCCGGTATTCGGCGGATGCCTGCGAGGCTATTCGGCGAGATAACCGAAGCGGACAGCCGACTCGCCTTTTTTCAGCCGCCGTGACGGCATGATGAGCACGCAATTATCGTACGGCGTGGTGATAGCCTTGTCTCCATCCCACGCGATGACCGTGCCCGATTTCGGAATGACCTCCATGCCGCGATAATCGTCGACGAATCTAAACTGATCCGTTTCGATCGTTACCGGCCCGGTGACCTGAATGACGTGCTGCATCGGCGGCGGCGCGTGCTTCAGATTCTCGTCGATGAAATCCGGGGCTAAAACCTCCAGGCTTCCCAGAAAACGCAACACAACGTCCTTGGCAACGTCCGCGCTCGAGGCGCTCCAGTGCTGACCGCATTCGACTAGAAGAGAATTCTTGTGACTTCTTTCTTCGATGAATGCGCCGTAGTCACGCATACGAACGCCCGCCGAATGACCCGCGTCGGCCACAATGTGCATCGGTGCGCCGACGGCACGCGCCAGCCGCTGTCCTTTTACCCTCGGGCCGCAGAGAAGCAGAGGAACCGTCGGGTGCTGCATTGAGTGCACATCCAGTAAGTAATCCACCTGATCGACGATAGGACGCATCTCTCTCGCGCGTTTGAGCTCCGCGCTATCACGGTTGCTCTCCAGCACCTCCTTGCTCCAGAGCCGGTTGAAATCCTCATCTACGAAACGAGACCCACCGGGATCTGCGGGGTCGAAGCGCTGGTAGGCGGCCACGTTCATGAAGGCCAGGGTGAGCTTGCCGTTTACGGGGCGAACGTCGTTTTGCAGTAGAAAATCCAGCACGATGGCGCCGCAAAGCTCGTTCCCGTGTACCACCGCGCTGACCATGACGTGCGGTCCGGAATTGTTGCTGTCGAATGTATTCACGTAATCGATTCCGGTGTTGCCCTTTCGGTAGGGCGAGATGTCCGGAGCCTCGATTTCCACGGGGTAGTTGCATTCCGACATCAACCGCCTCCGCTGCCGGAACGGCACTTGAGAATTAAACACGGCGCCGGCCCGCCTGAGCCGGCGGGTCCGCTCGGGGGTTTCGCTCGATCCCTCGGATCGACCCGTTGGGGCATTTCCTGATCAAAATCGGACCGGACGCGGGACATCCGCGGCCCCGCGTGATCCCTCTCAGGCTCGGCTTGGCTAAGGTCCATCGAGACAGTTTCTTCCCCGCCTGGGTCAGCCTCAGGTGTTTGAACTCGACCAGAAAATTGCACCCGCTGAGCGCCGCCGGCCGGGGTGCCTCGCATCGGAGCGCCAAACTTACCGAAATTTAATCTTCCGTACACCTCCCGGTAAATGGGGCCGGGCTAGGCTTTCGCTCCAAATTCAAGATTCCGCCCTCTGCCGATGGGGGTCGGGCGACCGTAGCACCATAACCAGGAGGTGTTTCATGCGAGCATCAAATAGCGGACGCGCGGGGATGTTCGCGCGTCATCACAGGAAGTTCATCGCCTCGGCGGCCATCGTGACCGCCATTGCCGCGGCTACCCAGCTGAGCGTCCCGCCGGCGACGGCTCTTGCGGCGGTACCGCCTGCGCAGTTCACTGTCGAAAAGCCAGACAGCTTTGCCGAGCTGGTGAAAGCGGTGCAGCCGGCGGTGGTCAACATCGCCACCACCGCCCGGGTCGATACCGCGGTCATGCCTGAGTTTCGGTTTCCGGAAGGCTCACCCTTCGAGCGATATTTTCGCGATTTCTTCGGCCACGGTTTCCCGGGACAGCCTGAGATGGGCCCGGCGCCGAAAGCCAGGGCACTCGGATCGGGCTTCATCATCGATCCCGACGGCTATGTGGTCACCAATAACCACGTCATCGACAAGGCCGAAGAAATCACGGTCACCCTGAACGGCGGAGATCATTATCCCGCGAAGATCATCGGCCGGGATCCGAAGACCGACTTGGCCGTGCTCAAGATCGACTCTGATGAGCCGCTTCCGTACGTGGAGTTCGGTGACTCCGATGCGGCGCAGGTCGGGGACTGGGTCATCGCGGTGGGTAATCCATTCGGCCTCGGCGGGAGCGTTTCCGCAGGAATCATCTCGGCCAGGGGACGGGACATTCAGTCCGGCCCGTTCGACGACTATCTGCAAATCGATGCACCTATTAACCGAGGCAACTCTGGCGGACCGCTGTTTGACCGTAACGGAAAAGTGATCGGCATCAACACCGCTATTTTCTCTCCCAGCGGCGGCAATGTCGGGATCGGATTTGCCATTCCTTCCGCCATGGCAAGCACCATCGTCTCGCAGCTCAAGGAGTCTGGCCAGGTAGAGCGCGGATTCCTCGGCGTGCAGATCCAGGAGGTCACCGAGGATATCGCCCAAAGCCTTGATCTGGACGAAGCCAGGGGCGCGCTGATTGCGGGCGTGGAACCTGACGGCCCGGCGAAGGAAGCGGGCCTGAAGACCGGAGACCTGATCCTCGAGTTCAATGGTCAAAAGGTCGACCGTCTCAAGGATCTGCCGCGACTCGTTGCCGCGGCAAAGGCCGGCGAAAAGGCGGAAGTTCGGATCTTGCGCGACGGCAAGGAGCGTACTGTGAAAGTCGAGGTCGGGCGTATGCCCGGGGACGAGATGACGGCCATGCGGTCGTCCAACTCCAGAGATTCGGAAAAGGTCCGACTCGGCGTCACTCTGGCGCCCCTCACCCCGGAATATAAGCAGCGGCTGCGGCTGCCCGATGATGCCGAGGGCGTAGTAATCGTGGACGTGGAGCGCAACAGCCCCGCGGCGCGCGAAGGCTTGAGGGCCGGAGATGTGATCAAGCGGGTGGGCAACAAGACGGTGAGCACGCCCGAAGAGGTCATCAAGGCCCTTGAGGACCAGGCCAAACGCAAAGCGGTGCTGCTTTTGATTTCTCGTCAGGGCAATGATCGCTTCGTCGCCGTTCCCCTGGACAAGGCCTGATTTCTCTCGTTCTTGTCGCAGCACGACCTGGCGACAAACCTGTAGGCGAATCGGGTCCGGGGCGGTGCTCCAACGGTCTCTGCCTTCAACACCATCCTGTCCCTCCCCCTTCCAAGGGGGAGGGACATTTTCCGCTGAGGAGTTCTCGGGAATCACTTGCGCGCACAAAGTGGAGGGTCAAGGTTGAAATTTTCCTGTCGCCCCGTCAGTGTGACGCCAGCGTCCGGCCAGCCGCGCGAATTCCATTCACCTTTTGCGCGCGCCCCCGGCGCATTGCCCGAGATGCGTGTCCTCATCATCGAAGACGATCAGCAGACGCTGGCTTACCTTAAGCGCGGCCTGGAGGAAGCCGGTCACACCGTCGACCACGCGGCGGACGGCAGGGACGGCATGTACCTGGCGCTGGAAAGCCGGTACGACGCGGCTATTATCGACCGGATGCTTCCGGGCACAGACGGCCTGTCCATCGTCCGCGCGATGCGCGCCTCCAATATCGATACGCCGGTACTGATACTCAGCGCTCTGGGCGAAGTGGACGACCGGGTCAAAGGCCTGCGGGCGGGCGGCGACGACTACCTGGTCAAGCCCTTTGCTTTCGCCGAGCTGCTCGCCCGGCTGGACGCCGTGACGCGCAGGCGGGATCCGGATTCGCCCGTAACCACGCTCGGCGTCGGCGATTTGGAACTAGATCTTCTCTCGCGCACCGTCAAGCGCGCCGGCACGGTGATCAATCTCCAGCCGCGGGAGTTTCGCCTGCTTGAGTTCCTCATGCGCCACGCGGATCAGGTGGTCACCCGCACCATGCTGCTGGAGGGTGTCTGGGACTACCACTTCGATCCTCAAACCAACATCATCGACGTCCACATCAGTCGGCTGAGAAGTAAGATCGATCGCGACTTCGACAAGCCTTTAATCCACACCGTACGCGGCGCCGGATACATGCTCAGTGACAAAGACTGCGGCTAGAAGGCTGCTAAAGAGCTCCACATTTCGCCTGGCGCTTGTTTACATGCTGCTGTTCAGCGCCTCTGTGCTGCTGCTCCTTGGTTTTATCTACTGGTCCACCGCGGGCTACATGGCGCGCCAAACCGACGCGACCATCGAAGCCGAAATTTCCGGACTGGCGGAGCGCTACCGCCTCACAAACCTCGACGGACTGGTCCGCTCCATCAACGAACGCCTCAAACGCAATCCCCAGGGAAGCTTTGTTTACCTTCTCACCGACTCTTCGTTTCGCCCCATCGTCGGCAACCTGGACCGCTGGCCCCATATTCCCGCCGGCGAGGGCGGCTGGCTCTCGTTCAAGCTCGAGCAGGCAAGCCTCGGCGGGGAAGAAGTGCACCGCGCCCGCGCCCGCACCTTTGTTCTGCGCGGGGGATTTCGTTTGCTGGTGGGACGGGACATGCATGAGCTCACCGAGACCCGCGCGCTCATCGTTCGCACGCTGGGCTGGGGTTTCGGCATTACCGTGCTTCTGGGCGTCGCCGGCGGGGTGATGATGTCGCGCAGCACGGTGAGACGGATCGAAGCTATCAACCAGACTAGCCGCGAGATCATCCAGGGAGATCTTTCCCGACGGATTCCCACCGAAGGCAGCGGAGACGATTTTGATCAGCTCACAGATAACCTGAACAGCATGCTCGATCAAATCCAGACGCTGATGGACGGCGTGCGCCACGTCTCCGACAACATTGCGCACGATCTCAAGACGCCGCTGACCAGGCTGAGAAATCGCCTGGAAGCCATCAACGTGCAGTCGAATCCCGACCGTGCGGACATAGAAGATGCCATTGCCGAAGCCGACAGCCTGCTGTCGACCTTTAACGCGCTGCTGCGCATTGCGCGCATCGAGGCGGGACAGCGCAGTTCCGGGTTTGAATCGCTGGGCCTCTCCCAGCTGGTGCGCGACGTGGTCGAGTTGTACGAGCCGCTCGCCCAGGAGCGGCAGCAGATTTTCAGTGCCAGCATCGAAGAGGATTTGAAGATATCCGGCGACAGGGATCTCGTTTTCCAGGCCGTCGCCAACGTTCTGGACAATGCCATCAAATACACGCCGGACGGCGGACGAGTCGAGATCGCCCTGTCCCGGGAAGACAGCAGAGCGCGGGTGCAGGTGCGCGACAGCGGACCGGGAATCCCTCAGACGGAACGCGAGCGCGTTTTCCAGCGCTTTGTGCGCCTGGAGTCCAGCCGTAATGCCCCCGGCAACGGTCTTGGACTGAGCCTCGTGGCGGCGGTGATGCGCATCCATAAAGCCGAAGTCTCCCTTGGCGGCGACTCCGGGCTCGAGGTCACGCTGGACTTTCCGCTGGCGTCATGACTGCGTTCCGGCTCACCGCTAAACGCGCGCCGGGGACGCGTCTTTCCATAAAAGCTTATTCGTGATAGTAAAAAGCTTCAGGCGAAGGAGCGGCCTGACAATTTGCCGGGAGTCAGCAATGGGCGGCCCGGCACCACTCCTCTTTGGAGGGTCATTGCCATGACCGGTTTCTTTATTGACGAAACTCACCTGCAGCGACTCACGCCCGGCGCGCGCCGCGAGCTACTCGAGATATTGAGCGAGGAAATTTCGGATCTCAGAACTTCATTCCGCGATCTGAGCTGGGATCCGGAAGACAACGTTTCCTATCCCCTGAGCGAGGACGAAGCCATCGCGCTGATTCGCTCACTGGATGATCCGGGGAAAAAGATACTGAGGATATTTGCCAGAAACTTCGACGGCCATGTGGGCCACGCCGAACTTAAGGATCTGCTTGCCGCCGGCGGTTACCAGCGCTACGACGACCTCGGTCAGGAAATTTCCCGAATCACCCGGCAGCTACGCGGTATTACTCAGAACGGTGACGCCTGGCTCATTAACTGGCGCGCCCGGGACTGGCACTGGGACGAGGCCTCCCAAACTTATACCTCCGGCGCGTTCTTCATTTCCGGCGCCGCCATCCTCGCCTTGAGAGAGGCCTTCGGCATTCGCACCCCCGCAAAGGCTTGAGTTAAACGGGAGACATCGCTGCTGGTTCCTGCCCCGCGCTACGCCAGGGTCGAACGAGAGCGCCGGCGGCGGATTGTTGCCGGCTATCTTTGCCGATCAGGACGATGGACGGCGACCGTCATCCGTCGTTCAGGTGACACGCCGAGTACCAGCGCGATTGGACCGTCTTCAGCGCCGGTACCTCCATCCTGCACCGGTCCATGACGTGGGGACAGCGCGGATGAAAGTGGCAGCCCGGCGGAGGTTCCAGCGGAGACGGGATCTCGCCGCGGATGGGCTGAAACTCTGAGCGTCGGCTTTCGAGCCTCGGCACTTCGCGTAAAAGCGCCTGGGTGTACGGATGGTTCGGAGTGTCGAAGAGCGTCTCCGTAGCCGCGCTTTCTACAACCCTGCCGAGATACATGATCACCACGCGGTCGCTCAGATGCTCCACCACGCCCAGATCGTGACTGATAAACAGATAGGTGAGATTCAGATTTTCCCTCAGCTCCATGAACAGGTTCAGGATCTGCGCCTGGATGGAAACGTCGAGAGCGGCAACGGACTCGTCGCAAACGATGAACTCGGGCTTGACCGCGAGCGCCCGCGCGATGCCGATACGCTGGCGCTGGCCGCCGGAGAACTGGTGCGGATAACGGCGCTTGAAGCTCGGGTCCAGGCCACACTGTTTGAGCACCTCGTCCACGTAGTCATCGAACTCGCTCTTATCGATGATGCCGTGAATGACCGGCGCTTCGCCGATAATGTCCGCGACTCTCATACGAGGATTGAGCGACGCGAAAGGATCCTGAAATATCATCTGCACCTGAAGAGCCGCGCGCCGGGCTTCTTCGGGAGCCATTTTGGTCAGGTCCTTGCCGCGATAAAAGATCTGCCCGTCAGAGGGCATGAGGATCCCGGCGACCATGCGTCCCAGGGTCGATTTTCCGCAGCCAGATTCACCCACCAGCCCAACAACCTCACCTTCCTCGATGCTGAGGCTCACGTCATCCACCGCGTGCACCACTTCTTCGTGCACGTCGGCGCCCAATCGCTCTGCGATCTTTCCGGCGACATCCAGTGGCTTGACGAAGCGCTTGGACACGTTGCGGATTTCGATAATCGGGGTAGACATGGCTTCGTTATGCCGGAGTAGTGACAGAAAGGCAGCATCTCGACCCCGTCCCCTCGAAGCCACCCTCCGGCTTATCGAAGCCTTCCACGCCTAGCCCCCAACGTGAGGATGAAAGCAACGCGCGCTGCGATCCTGACCGTGGGCGGCCACCGGAGGCTCTTCCATGCAAACGTCCGTTGCCCGCGGGCAGCGGGCGCGAAACGCGCACCCCGGTGGCAGATTCAGCAGTGAAGGAGTCATGCCCGGAATTTGATGCAGCGGCTTTCCGCGGCGGTTACGGCTGGGCACCGAACCGATGAGCCCGTGGGTGTACGGGTGCAGCGGCGTATCCAGCACCTGGTCCACGCTGCCGTGCTCCACGTCGCGGCCCGCGTACATGACGCAGATGCGATCGGCGAGTCCCGCGACCACGGTGAGATCGTGGGTGATCCAGATCATCGCGGTACCGGTGCGGCGGCAGAGCTTCTGCGCCTCGAAAAGAATCTGCGCCTGGATGGTAACGTCCAGCGCAGTAGTGGGCTCGTCGGCAATAATGAGATCCGGTTCGTTGAGCAAGGCGATGGCAATCGCGACGCGCTGGCGCATGCCGCCGGAGAACTGATGCGGATAGGCCTTGAGTCGCTCATCTGGAGATGCAATTCCCACGGCAACCATGGTTTCCCGCGCCCGCTGATAGGCCTCCTCGCGGCTGACATCCTTATGCGCCCGCACCGCCTCGATCATCTGGGTGTCGATGCGCAGCACCGGATTCAAGGTCATCATCGGATCCTGAAAAATCATGGCGATTTTCGATCCGCGCAAATCCCGCATGGCATCGTCTGAAAGCTTCACCAGGTCGCGGCCGTGGAACCGGATCTCTCCGTCCACCACCTCGCCCGGAGGATCCACCAGACCGATGATGGAAAAGCCGGTGACGGTCTTTCCGGATCCGGACTCCCCCACCAGGCCCAGAACCTGCCCCTTGTCCACCTTGAAGCTGACGCCGTCCACGGCCTTGATCACACCGTTCTTGGTGAAAAAGTGGGTTCGGAGGTTGGAAACCTCCAAGGTGGGAGTTGTCATCGGACGCTTAAGGCTACGATTCGGCAAACTCTAACCGGGGACAGGGTCGCGATGCTGTGCATCGCGATCTGTCCC
>JBFIYQ010000074.1:0-9761 GCA_041605275.1 Gammaproteobacteria bacterium | reverse complement strand
GGGATAGGCCCCTTGGGGTTTCCCGTCGGCCTCACGCCGCGCAATCAACTGCTCGACGATCAGCGGGATCTGGGGGCGCTCGACGCCAATATCTCTCAGGGTGCGCTCGTCCAGGCGGCGCAGCTCGGCGATGGCGCTGCGGCGGTCGTGGGCCCGTTTGAGCCTGCGGAAGAGCGCCCCGAAGAGCGAAGCAATGCGCTTGAACAGCCGTCCGAAGGCGGCGGAGCGAAGGCAGTGGGCTCGGCGCAGATAGCGATCCAGCTGCTCACGGGTCAGACCGGTTACCGGCCGCGCCCGATGCGGGGATTGAATCAGTTCCGGTTTCATTTTAGATTTCCTATTAGTTTCTGAACGCGTGTGTGAACAAGATTGATACCTATGAGGCGTGAATAGTAGGGTCAGATCCACGTACGCACAAACGAATATTCGTATCAAGTTTTTTAGAAAATCTAATTCGAAGTGAGCACCCGATTGCCGCCGTTGAACGCCCTGCGCGCCTTTGAGGCCGCCGGGCGCCATTTGAGCCTGACCCGCGCGGCGAAGGAGTTGCACGTGACGCCCGCCGCCGTGAGCCACCAGATCAAGAGCCTGGAGGACTATCTGGGGGCGAAGCTGTTTCGCCGCCTGAATCGCGCCCTGCTGCTCACCGACGCGGGTCAGGCGTGCCTGCCGGGCCTAAGAGACGGCTTCGAGCGGCTGGCCGAGGCGCTCGAGGCCACCAGGCTTCAAATCGCTCACCGCGCCCTCAACGTCTCGGTGGCGCCGTCTTTTGGCGCCAAGTGGCTGGTGCCGAGGCTGGACCATTTTTATGCCGCGCACCCGGAAATCGACATCCGGGTCGACGCCAGCACCCGCCTGGTGGACCTTTTGCGCGAGGACATCGACCTGTGCATCCGCTTCGGCCTGGGTGACTATCCCGGACTGCACGTGGAATGTCTGATGGCCGACGAGGTCATCCCGATATGCAGCCCGGAGCTGCTGAACGGCCCCAAGAAGCTGCATACCCCGGCGGATTTGCGCCATCAGACGCTGCTGCACGCCGATCTGCCGTTCAAGGACGGCTATCCGGACTGGCGCATGTGGCTCGCCGCCGCGGGGGTCAAGGATATCGACGCCGACCGGGGGCCGCGCTTCACCATGGCAAGCATGGCGGTTGAGGCGGCCGTCGCCGGTCAGGGGGTGGCGCTTGCGGGCAGCGTGCTGGTGGAGGACGACATCAATGCGGGCCGCCTGGTGAATCCCTTCGAGGTGCGTTTTCCGATGAAATTCGCCTACTACGTGGTTTGCCCGCAAGCCATCGCCAACCAGCCGCGCATCGTCGCATTCAGAAACTGGCTCAAATCGGAAGCGCAATCTTCGGCGCGGCGCGAGTGTGTCGCCTGAGCGCGGGACACTACCGCGGCGGGATCAGGAGAGAAGTCGGCGCTGCGGTGGGCACGAGGCTCGAATGACGGGACTCGCTCTTTTAAGCCGCCGGGCGACGGCCGCCAGGATCCCGCTCAAGCGGTCCTGCAGCGCGCGCGCCGCGCGCATCTCGCCAACAAACACGGCCTCGTCTTCAAGCCGCGTGGAGACGCACGGAATTTCTACCGGGCGGCTCTGTTTCGGGCAAGCGCTCACGATGCCACCTCCGCCTGCTGCTCCTTGCTCCACACGTTGGTGCCGTATTTCCAGTATCCGCGCACGTTATTCAGGCGCGCGTCGTCGGTGGATTCGATTCCCAGAACCTCGCCCTGTAGCAGGGGCTGCAGATAGGGCGCCAGTACTGCGCCGCCGCCGCCGGTGACCACCAGGATGTCGATGTCCCAGTCGTCCATCCACAGCCGCTCCACCTCGCTGGCGATGGAGGTCGCCAGCCTGCTGAAGGCCTGCTCCGTCAGCGGCTTTAAGTCGATGGTCTTGCCTTTGATCTTGATGCTGCCGCGAGAGACCGCGTCGTAAAGGCGGTAGAGCTCGACATTGACGCCAGTGGCCTCGCGAAGCTTGGCCGCAATCAGGGCGAACGCTTTGGATATCCCGGACTCCGTGGTTCGACTGCCGCGTTCCGAGTAGCGGGTCTTGTCCGCCACGGTGTAGTCCGAGGTTCTGAACCCGATATCGATGACGCCGATCTTCTCCTGCACGAATCGCTTGTCCTTAACCTCGCCGGCCTCGTTCAACATGAGGTTGAAGAGCGAGCCGAAGGGTTGAGGGATGACGCGCACGTGGCTGATGTTGACCATGGTTTCGAGGTTCTGTCCGGTGTGGTCGGTGAGGGTGACCGGATAGCGGCCCTTCAACCGCTCTTTCAGCTCTTTACGATGTCGGCGGTAGTAGCTGATGGGCAAACCGGTGACCACCCGCACCGGCTCGTTGCGCTCGGCCAGATTGCTGATGGCGGTCAGCGCCATCACCTTGGAAAAATCGGTGATGAACTGGTTCTGGTCGAGGGTGAACGATCGAACGTTGCTTTGACGTTCGGCAAGCTCGCCGACAAAGTACTCCTGGCCATCGATGTTGACGTGCAGGTGCTCTTCGATGGTGGGCGTTCCCAGCATCTGTTCCCGGTACTGGATGTCGGAGGCGTCGCCGAAAATCGATTTGAAAACCAGAGAGTCACGACCGTTCGTGCCCTTGGTGAAGCCGAATCCGATATCCAGTCCGATAATTGCCACCCGCGCCCCCAGATTGTGGTTTAGATCGATTGAGCCGGCAGAGTTGTAGCACGTCCCCTCGAAGGGGGTCAAAACAATAAACGGTATTCTTTATTGGCGGAAAATCCATCCGCGGGTCCTCCACCGCCGTGGGGCGAGAAGACGCGGCTTTGGTTTGGCTCGCGTGCCCCGTACCTCGGAAATTTCCATATGCTCGTAATATCCCGTGCCGCCGGAGTCCGTATGAAAACTGGAGCCTCGCCGCGCGAGCGGATCGAGGGGAAGGGGGTGTGGCTCAGGTGAGCAGCGCCAGCAGCACCGGCACCAGCACCGCCGTCGCCAGCGCGTTCAGGCCCATGGCGAGGCTGGAGAAGGCGCCGGCGACCTCGTTCACGGTGAAGGCGCGGGCGGTCCCGATGCCGTGGGACGCGACTCCCATGGCGATACCTCTGGCCCGCCAGTCTTTCACCCGGACGAGGTTCATGGTGTAGGTGCCCAGAACGGCGCCGGTGATGCCGCTCAGAATCACGAGAACAGCGGTCAGGGAGGGCAGGCCCCCGATCTGCTCGGCGATACCCATGGCCACCGGAGTGGTCACGGATTTCGGCGCCAGCGACAGCAACGTCGCGCGCGAAGCGCCCAGCAGCCAGGCGATGCCGACCGCGCTCAGGACCGCGGTCAGTGAGCCGAAAGCCAGCGCCACAACTACGGCGCTGGCCGATCGGCGCACGTGGTGAAACTGGCGATACAGGGGAACCGCGAGGGCAACCGTCGCCGGCCCCAGCATGAAGTGAACGAACTGCGCTCCTTCGAAGTAGCTCGAATACGGCGTGTCCGAGGCGAGCAGCAGCGCAACGAGCACCAGGACCGCGATTAGCACCGGGTTGACCAGCGGATTGAAGCGACACTTTCGGTAAAGGTAATAGCCTAGAACGTAAGCGCAAAGCGTTACCGTCAGCCCCAGCAACGGAGTGGTCGACAGATAGACCCAGATTTGGTGAAGCTCGCCTTTCAAATCTAGCTCTTGTCCGGGGTGCTTTCGCTCCGCTTGAGCAATACCCCCATGATCCAGGCGGTCATCGCGATGGTCACCAGGGTACCCAAGATGACGGCACTGGCGATGGGCAGCCACTCATCAGCGATCAGTGGGAGGTAAATCATCACCCCAACGCCTGCGGGAACGAACAGAAGGGAAAGATGATCGAGAATGGATTGGGTCGTCTGCTTGAGTGGCTCGGGAACACGACCGCGGATCATCAGACCAACGAACAAGATTGCCATTCCGATGACCGGGCCGGGTAACGGCACCCCTGAGGCGCGCGCGATGATCTCCCCGACGAGCTGGCAGACCAGAAGCACGGTAAGGGACTCGATCATTCGCGCACGCTCACGGCTTGACCATCCTCATAGCGCGCCGATTTCCAACCCGGCGGCGACCGTCATGCCGAGCTCTTCGCAGCTTTGCAGATGTTTGTCGGTGAGCTCGCCGCGGGCGATCACCGGCTCCTGGATCTTTCGAAACGCATAGCCGTTTGCGATGCGCTCGACGGCCGTCACCGCGCCGCTTCCGTCGTTGCCGGCGCTGACGAAGAGTGAGTAAGGCATGCCTTCGAGCTTTCCCTCGCACGGATAAAAGGTGCGGTCGAGGAAATCCTTCATCCCCCCGGACATGTAGCCGAAATTCTCCGGCGTTCCGAGGATCAGCGCATCCGCCCAGAGTAGGTCCTCCACAGCCGCGTCAAACGCCTTGAGCATACGCACCTCAACCTCGTCGATCTCTTCCGCGTTGGCGCCTCTAAAAACGGCTTGGGCCATTCGTTCCGTGCTGCCGGACTGCGAGTGGAATACGATGAGCAGATGTTTCAATATCGTGCGCCGTCCGCTTTAGTACCGATCAAATCACCGTTCCAAACCAATGTTCTCGCCCGCGCGATTGTCGCGCGCATCGATTCGGAGCAATAGGGGCTAGGACCATTCCATGGTTTCGAGATAAGACTTGATCTGCCCCGCGGTCTTGAATTTCTTCAGGATCAGCGATTGCTTGAGTCCGCAGCAGATTGCCTTAATCTCTGGCGGATGTTTGGCATACTGCTTTGCGCCGCCGAGAGCCTCGTGGAAAACGCGGATCATTTCCACAACGTCGAAGCGGATATTTTCCTTTTTCGGAGCCCTGGAGTGATAGAAATCCAGCAATTTGAGCTCGAAGCCGAGACCATAGCGTTGCACGATGATGTTGTCGGTGTGCAGGTCTCCGTGGTAGTCGCCGGACTTGTGAATGCATTCAATGCCCTCCGCCAGGGCGTGCAGCAGATGCAGCGCGGCAAAAGGCTGTAAGCGTTTCCCCGGCTGACGGGTGATGAAGTGGGAAAGCAGCTCTCCCTCGATGTAGTCGGAGATTAAATACTTGAGCGGCTGCCCCCGGAAACGAATGACGTCCTGGGTGTGGTACTGAATGACGATGGGGCAGTGACGCAGTTTATGGAGTTTCTTTGCGTAGGCCTTGGATGCGCGCTCTTTTTCGTTCCGCTGGGGAAAGAAAAACTTTGCCGTGCGCTCGATTCCGGTTTCCCGTTCGCGCACCAGGTACACCTGGCTCTCCCATCCGGTGCCCAGCAGGGAAATGACCTCGTACTTGCCCGACAGGATTCGACCGGGCGCAAAGCCGTAGCTGTTAATCCGTTTCAGCTGAGTGGAAGGCACGTGATGCCGCCAGCGAGTTAATTAATCCGAGATGAGCGCTTCGACCATATCGCCGCGATTGATTTCGCCGCTTTCTATGACCTGCGCGGTTATTCCACCGTGGCCCCGAACGGCGTTATAGCCGCCGGGTCCCAGATTCTGTTCCATTCTTGAGCACGGATGGCAATTCCCGGTTCCCTGCAATACCGCACCGCCGATTCGAAATCTGACCGCCTTCAGCGCGCTCACGTTAATCCCCGATACGGCGATGTTGCGCCTCAAGTCTGCCGGGTCCACCGCTTCACGCTCGCACAGCGCCGCGATCACGCCCAAATGCTCCCACTGAATCAAAGTGACCTGGCGTCCTCCGCCCCGTCTCTCCGCGCGGTGGTCTCCCTCAAGACCGTGGTCCTCGATCAAGTGCGCAGATTTGACCGTCTCGACGTCGCCTCCGCGTCGCGATCTCAGCCCGATCCACTGAATCCGCCCCGGGCGCGGAAATCGCGTCATCAGGTCGCTCAGCTTCTCCCCGTTTCCGAGCACCGGGAGCCGGTTCAGCGGTCAGCCGCGGCCACGTCCACGCGGGCGTCGTTATAGCACGCGCCCTGGCAGAGATCTGCGACGTGTGCCGGCGCGAGCGCCGATATGGTCTGGCCGTTTTTGCTTGTCCGCATCCACGCGCCCTTGAAAGCGCACACCACCCCCGGGCGAATCACGTCGGTGACCCGAAGGCTCAGCTTTACCTCGCCCAGCGCGTTGTACACTCTGACGATGTCTCCGTCTTCGAGTCCGCGTGCCGCCGCGTCGGCGGGGTGCATTTCCAATACCTCGTCGCGCTCCGTATCCAGCCCGCCGAAGGTCGAGCTGGTGCGCTCGTCGGATCCGGGCGAGATGAGCGCCAGGGGATAGTCGGAGGCGCTTGGAGTGAATTCCGGAAGGCGCTGTCCATAGGCCTCATCCAGGTAATCGGACTCCAGCTCCACTTTACCCGACGGGGTCCCGGGCAGGGTGCTGTCAAAAAGCAGGGCGGGCTTTCCGTTGAAACGCATCAACAGGGCTTCATCGAGGCCGACCTGACTCGCCTTACGGCCACCCATGCGCGGGTCGTCGGCACTGAAGGCGTCGTCGATGAGTTCGTCATCGCTGGCCTCGAAAAGCGGACCGGTGAATCCGAAGCGCTTTGAAAGACGCCTGAAAATTTCCGTATTGGGCAACGCCTCTTCCACGGGGCGAATCACCGGCTCGGCCCGCTGCAGGTAGTGCTGGCCGTAAGCTTTGAAAACCTCCTTGTGCTCGAAGTGGGAACAGGCCGGCAGAACCACATCGGCGTATTTCACCGAGTCGGTCATTACGATGTCGCTGGCGACAATAAACAGATCCTCGCGCAGCAGGGCTTTTTTCATCGTGTTCTGATCCGGGTGCACGATTAAAGGATTGTGGTTGTAAATGAACAGCGCCTTGATGGGCGGATCGAGGTCGGGATCCAGCAACTGCTTGCCGAGCGTCACGATGTTGAGCGTGCGGGTGCCCTCGGGAATCATGTCGGCGCCCTCCAGGCGCGCGCCGTTGACCGGAAACGCGTGGGACGCGCCCTGCAGCAGGCCTCCTCCCCGGACGCCGAATTTTCCCGCCAGCGCCGGCAGGGCGAATATTGCCCGCAGTCCGCTGCCGCCGTTCTGATTCCGCTCCGGCCCGTTGCCCGGACAAATGACCGCCGGCGAGCTGTCGCGATAGAGCGCGGCAAGCTCCTTGATCGCCTTGGCGGGCACACCGCAGGCAGCCGCGGCTTCGTCCGGGGATCGCTGACGCGCTCGGGCGAGGAATGCGTCCGCGCCTTTGACGTTTGCGGAAATGAAGTCGTGGTCCAAGCCGCCGTTGCGCTCCAGCTCAGCGGCGAGGGCGAACGCAAGCAGCACGTCCGTGCCGGGCAGGTTGGCAAGGTGAAGGTCGGCCTTTTTAGCCACCGGGGTGCGTCTGGGATCTACCACCACCAGCTTTCCGCCGCTGCGCATTGCCTCGCGGATCGGCGCCATCAGGTGGAGCTGCGAGACGGTGACGTTCAAGCCCCAGACGATTATGAGCCGCGCCTGGGCCACGTCTTCCGGTCGCATGAGCGGCACCCGGCCATAGGTGCCGACGAACGCTTCGCTCTTGATACCGCCGCAAAGCGGCGCGCGCGCCAGCTGCGAGGCGCCGAGGCGATTGAAAAAACGCCGGTCCATGCTCCCGCCGGCGAGCATGCCGTGGGGCCCGGCGTAGTTAAACGGCACGATGGACTGCGGCCCGTGCGTTCTGATGGCCCGCTGAAAACCCCGGTACACCCGATCCAGCGCTTCGTCCCAGGAGATCGCCTTGAATTCCTCGCCGCCTCGAGGACCGGTGCGTTTGAGTGGTTTGGATATTCGTCCCGGGCCGTGCACGAACTCGGGGTAGCGGGTCACCTTGGCGCAAATCGCACCGCGGGTCAGCGGATTGACGTTGGAGCCACGCACTTTGAGCAGCCGCGGGCCGTCGACGGTGACCGAAAGGCTGCAGGTATCCGGGCAGTCCAGTGGGCAAACGCTGGGAGCGGTGTTGACCATAGCGACTCCGTCAGAGCGCGATCGAGCAAGCCCTTATGTTATCTCAATACGTGTCGGAATCATGTCCCGCAACGCTTATCGGGGGCGCGCGAGGTGAAAAGATCAGAGGCTCCTTGATGGCTCGTCGGGCGCCCGGGATAATCAGGCGCCTCGCGGTCGGGCAGCGATTGGCCGCTCGGGCCGTCCCCGACACTGGTTTTCAGCGGAGAGATTCGATGAGTCAAAAAAAGAGCGACAACCCCGAAAAGGTTGCCTTTCTCGGACTCGGCGTGATGGGCTTTCACATGGCCGGACATCTGGCGAGCGCGGGTCACCAGGTCACGGTGTACAACCGCACTCCGGCGAAAGCCGACGTCTGGTTGCAGAAGTTCTCCGGGCGTAAAGCTTCAACGCCTAAGGAAGCCGCCGCCGAGGCTCGCGTCGTGTTTGCCTGCGTCGGCAACGACCACGACGTGCGACAGGTCAGCATGGGCGAGCACGGGGCATTCCACGGGATGAAATCCGGGGCCGTTTTCGTGGACCACACCACCGCTTCGGCCGAGCTGGCGCGGGAGCTCGACGCCGCCGCCAGGGAAAAGGGACTGGGTTTCCTCGATGCTCCGGTTTCTGGCGGCGAGGCCGGCGCGCAGAACGGCGTGCTCACTGTCATGGTGGGGGGCGAAGACGCTGTTTTCGAAAGCGTCAAGCCGGCCATCGACTGCTACGCCCGGGCGGTGACGCTCATGGGACCCGCGGGAGCGGGACAGCTCACCAAGATGGTCAATCAACTCTGTATCGCCGGGCTGGTCCAGGGACTGGCCGAAGGTATGAACTTCGCGCTCAAAGTGGGTCTGGACGCCGAGCGCGTGCTGGAAGTGATCTCCAAAGGCGCGGCCCAGTCATGGCAGATGGAAAACCGCGGCGCGACCATGGTGAAGGACAAGTTCGACTTCGGCTTTGCCGTGGACTGGATGCGAAAAGATCTGGATATGTGCCTTGCCGAAGGGCGCCGCGCTGGGGCCAGGCTTCCGGTGGCCGCCTTGGTGGATCAGTTTTACGCTCAGATTCAGGAGCGCGGCGGTGGACGCTGGGACACCTCGAGCCTGATGCGCCTGCTGACCAAGCCCTGAATCCCTATGGGCGCCGCGGCGGCGCGTCTAGTCTCTTGCACGAGAAATCGGCCGCCTCTCGCGGTTCGGCCTCAAGCCTGTCCCTCGTCGATTAGCGTGGAAACACTCACGTAGGTGGAGACGCAATAGGGTACCGCGTAGGTCAGCAACATTTTCAACAGGTCGGCCGCCATTAATTCGCCGTTGATGGCGCGATCCGCGTAGTTGATTGCGACCAGCAGCGTACCCACGATAAGGCATACCTTGACTGATCTGCGCACCACATCCGGTCTCGCGGCGGCGGCGAGCCAGCGTTTCATCTACATGTTTTCCAGTTCGGGTTCGCGCTGATCATGAATAGGCAATCAGCTCTTCGATCTGCTCGATATAACTGTTCAGTCGCCGGATCAAAAAGCGCCTTTGTGCGCTGTCTAATGACGAGTGCACGCCCACCACCAGGTGAACAAGCGCCTCGAAACTTTCATCCGTTCCTTGCCTAAGCGACGGGCCCCTTCCCTCGAGCTTAATCCACCAACTGACCAGAAACTCGGACAGCGCCCCCGCGTCGGCGTCCTCGCGCAAAAGGTATAGCAGACGCCGCTGATTTCCGACATTGTAATTGAGCCATTCTTCGGCCTTTTTGGGAAAAGCGGCCCGCAGCTCCATCACGCGTTGTTTCTGATCCTCGCTTAGTGCGCCCGTCCAGTGCTCGATGCGTCGCGTGGTGCGCCGGACGCTTCGCAGAAACCGTTCCCGCTCGGACGATGGAAGATATTTCT
>JBFIYQ010000073.1:0-9800 GCA_041605275.1 Gammaproteobacteria bacterium | reverse complement strand
GCGCCCGCACAGGTGGCTTTCTATCTCCTGTTGTCGAGGAGTTGGAGGTCGGACACTCGCTCTCCTCAGCTTTGGGGAATTAGAGTTACGGTTGGCCCCTTTTTCACCGGGCGGGACCGGGGAAGAGGTCAAACCGAGGGGCGTCATTGCGAGGCGGTCAACTCGAATCAGCGACCAGCTTTGCCGCCTGTGGCCAAGCGACAGGGGGCGTTCGAGCAGCGCGTGAATAGCTGACGCCGTCTTTACTGGGAACTCAGTTAACGAACTGTGCCAGCCGATCGCTGGTATTGGCCAGGCGTTCGAGCAGCACCTTCATCAGCACCTGGTTAAAGCGCAGCTGGCACGGAACCGAGGTCTGATCCAGCAGGGTCGCGTCGATTTTCAGGACGTTGACGTCATCCTTCGCGACGATGGTGGCTGTCCGCCGGGTTTTAGACAGATATCCCATCTCGCCGAAGCATGCGCCCTTGCTCAGAGTGGCGATCTCCTTGTCCTTGATGTTCACGGCGACATCGCCCTCCGCCAGGATGAAGAAGGCGCGGTCCTCAGCCCCCTCCGCAACGATCAGCTCGCCGGTGCCGTAACTTTGCCAGCTGCAGGCTCTTACCGTCTCATCCAGCTCTTCGTCGGAAAACTCGTTGAAAAATTCCAGCTCTCTCGCGATCTCGAACTTTTTCGTATGGGTGAGCTCTTTGACCGTATCACCCATTGGTTCGATTTCGTCGAGCTCACCGAAGACGCTGGCCAGATCCGCGGCCAGCTCCTGCCCGCTTCCGTGACGACGCTCAGGCCTCTTCTGCATCACCCGGTCGAGGATATCTTCGAGTCTCGGCGGAAGCTCCGGACGCATTTCCCGCGGAGACGGCGCCGGATCGTCGATTATCTTTCGCACCAGTTGCGGAATCGTCTTGGCAAGAAAAGGCGGTTTCCCCGTGAGCAGCTCGTAAGCGACGATCCCGAGCGAGTAAAGATCCGTCTTGTTGGTGACTTCCTGCTCCTGGACCTGCTCGGGCGACATGTAGCGCGGCGAGCCCATCATTCCCATCACCTGGGTGGACTCCCCGGCGGCGTTGTGAGCGATCCCGAAGTCGGCGATTTTGACCTCGCCATTTCGGGTCAGCATGATGTTCGTCGGTTTGATGTCCCGGTGGATCACGCCCTTTCGATGGGCGTAGTCCAGTGCTTTGGAGCACTGATAGAAAATCTCGACCACGGATTTAATCGGAAGCAGGTTGTTCTTGCGGGTGTAGGATTTGAGCGTTTCTCCACCCTCCACGTACTCCATCACGATGTACGGCTGTCCATCTTCTTCTCCCGCGTCGAAGATCTGAAGGATGTTGGGATGTTTCAGAACGCCGGCAGAATGAGCCTCGTTGTAAAACATCTTGCGAGCGAATTTCCGAATTTCGCTGCTGGTGTCGTCGGGAATGCGGCAGACTTTTACCGCGACCTCGCGGTCTTGGAAGGGATCGTGGGCGACATAGACGACGCCCATGTTGCCCTCACCAGCCAGGCCGGTGACTTCATACTTGCCAATTTTTTCGGGCAGATCAGACATGCGGCCTACGCGGCCCGTGTCGCGTTGACCGGCTCAATCTCGAGCCAGCGGTTCGCCGTCCGGGCATGTATTCATGCGGCTTAAGTCGCCTTCCGAAACGCTCATCCGTGACCTTTTCGGAAATGACGCGTTCGCGGCCCCCCGCTCGGCGCCCCCGTTGAATCAAGCACTTATGCTCACACTTCCTGAAGGGTGCGTTCGCGCACCCGTCCATCGCGTCCTGCTTATCAGGGCTCCGTAAATTAATAGTCCATACGGCCCGGCGTGTCACGGCGGCGGCAGCGCCGGTCGCGGAAACCCGGGTTAAAGGAAAGGGCCGGGAGGCATCTCGGTTGTTTGCTCTCCGGACCAGCCGGGAACGAGCAGAAGGGTCGAGGCAACGGCCGTTCAGCCTTCCTTTACGGCGTCCTCATTGATGGCGATGAATACGTCGAGCTTCTGCCCGGGCTGGAGCAGCGCCCGCTGGGGAAGGGTATTCCATTGTCGCAACCGGGCCACGCTGACGTTGAAGCGCCGGGCGATCACCCAAAGCGAGTCGCCAGAACGAACCGTGTACTGAATCTTACGCTTCGGAACGTCATTCTCCGCCGCGGCAACGCTGACTTTACGCGTCCCGGGAACCCGAAGCTTCTGTCCCGGATGGAGCACCTGGTCGGGCTCGATGCCGTTGATCGATGCCAGCTTGTCGACGCTGGTTCGATGCCATCTGGCGATATGGGAGAGGGTATCGCCCCGAGTCACGACGTAATCCGAGTCTTCGCCCCCGGATGCGCTTTCCTTTCGCGGCAATGCGGCCGCGGTTACGTTGGCGCCGTAGGGTTTGCGCTTCCAGATCACCAGCTTTTGCCCTGGTCGGATCACGCTCCGGGTGCTCAGCCCGTTCCAGCGCGTCAAGTCCCGCACCCGAACGTTGTGCCGACGGGCGATGATCCAGAGGCTGTCGCCGTTGCGCACACGGTAGGTGACTTTGATGCCGTCGCTCGGGATGCGGTTAGCGCGGGCGAGCGCGCGGCGGATATCGTGGCTCAGCTTGTAGTCCTCGAAGGCGCGGGACGCGACCGGAACCATCAGGCTTTCGCCGGCGCGAATTCGAGAGCCGTTGATGCCGTTGATGGTTTGAATGGTCCTGACGCTGGTGCGATATCGCTTGGCGATAACGATGAGTGACTCACCGCTTCTAATCTGATGGCGGCGGTAAGCGACCCGCTGCTCCGGAGGCATCTCGGCCAGCCCCTGTTGGAATTTCTGCACCTGTTCTTGGGGGAGCAGCAGCCGGTGGGGACCGTCCGGGTCGGTGGCCCATCGGTTGAATCCGGGATTAAGGAGATAGATTTCTTCCAGGCTGATGCCCGCCAGCTCGGCGGCGTGGGCGAGGTCGATCTGGCTGTCGACGTTTACCACCGCAAAGTATGGGTCGTCCTCGATGGTGGCCAGGTTCAGACCGTAGCGCTGCGGGTCGCTGACGATGGTCGCCAGCGCCAGCAGGCGCGGCACATAGCCGCGTGTCTCCCGCGGAAGTCGAATTGACCAGAAATCGGTGGATTTGCCGGCGCGGCGATTGCGTCGAATGGCCCGCTGAACGTTTCCCTCGCCCCAGTTATAGGCGGCGATGGCAAGCAGCCAGTCTCCGTCAAAATGGGCGCTCAGACGTTCCAGATAGTTGAGTGCCGCGTCGGTGGATTCGACGATGTCGCGCCGCCCGTCGTACCACCAGTTCTGTTTCAGCCCGAATACGCGACCGGTGCCGGGCATGAACTGCCAGATACCCGCAGCGCCCGCGGGAGAATAGGCGAAGGGCTGAAACGCGCTTTCCACCACCGGCAGCAGCGCGAGCTCCGACGGCAGCCCTCGCTTTTCCACCTGGCGGACGATGTACGGAAGATAGAATCGGGCGCGGTCGGCCATTCGGTCCAGGTATTCCTGGTTCCGCTGGAACCACTCGATCTCCCCTCGGGTGCGGCGGCGGATCTGGTCCACCGAATCAAAGCCAAGCCCGTTGCGGATCCGATCCCAGACGTCCGCTGTTTTTTCCGTATCGAAATCGGCCTCGACCGCCTCCGGGTCGTCCATCAGAAAGCCTTTATCGCGTTCCAGCAATCCGGCGGAACGCCACAGCAGCTCGGGGTTGATCAAGACGGGAGGCGGCGGGCCGGGCTCGAGTTCGATGGCCTGGGCGGCGGCGACCTCCGGCGGGCGGTTGACGTTTTCCGGTGCCAGCAGCTCGGTACAGGCGGAGAGCAACGCCACGAGGCTCGCGACAGCGAGGCATAAGGCGGTTCGAGTGGCGATCGGTCCCATAGATCTTGCGCGAACGCAGCGTTCAAGAGTCATGACACGGAGGCGTGAACGCAGCCGTGCCGCGTGCGTTTGCTATTTCCCCTGGTACAAAAAAAGCGCGGCCGCCCCGCGCCCTCTGGAAAATGCTAGGTGCACGGAATCTCCGGGTCAAGAAAGCCTTTCCCAGGTTGTGCGCGGTTTGGCAGCCAGGCGCTGCCAGCGAGGAGATCCGGACTCGGTGGCGGTCGTGGTTGAGCGAGAACCGTAGAGCATGAATACTGATCGCTGGACGGCGAATACGGATACTCTATCCTTGAATGCATTAAGGCCCGCCAAGTGAAACGGACGGCGTTCACTTCACGCGATAATTCAGCACCTTAGATGGGTTAACGGTAGAATTCGAGGCGAAAACGATGACTCAGCAGCGGGAGACTGGAGGAGCGATGCGCGAGGGTTTGCACGAATGGCTCAGCCGCCCGCCGGGGAAATTTTTGGCGGAGCTGGAACAAGCGCGCATGAACGAAATACTGCCGGATTTGTTCGGCTATCACTTGCTTCAGTTGGGGCATCTCGGTGAGGTGGACCTGCTCTCCCAGAGCCGTATTCTTCATCGCAGCATTATCGACATCGATTTCAGCGGCGTTCCCGCGCCGTATCCGCAGTTCAGGGGTGTCGCCAGCGCGCTGCCGGTGGAATCGGACAGCGTCGATGTGGTCGTGCTTCCCCACGTTCTTGAATTCGATCCTCAGCGGCATGAGACGCTGAGGGAGTCTTACCGAGTGCTGGTGCCCGAAGGTCATTTGCTGATTTGCGGATTCAATCCCAGGAGTTTGATGGGCGTCTGGCGGATCGCGCGGCATCGTCGCGGATTGGCACCGTGGCAAGGTCATTTCCTCGGCGTCGGCAGGCTGAAGGATTGGCTTGCGCTGCTGGGATTTGACGTCATGCAGGTCACTCCCTGTTTCATCAATTCGTCGAGCGCAAATCAGCGCTGGCTCGAGCGCCTGGACGCTTTCTGGCGATTTGGCAATCGAACCGCCTCGGTATTTTCCGGCGCCTATGTGATGGTGGCGCGTAAAAGAGTCACGAGGATGACTCCAATTAAAACGCGATGGCGACCGGAGCGGCGTCTCGTCGGCGTGGGTCTCGCGGAGCCTTCGGCACGCGTGGTGGACGGTGACTGAAATCGTGGAGATTTATACCGACGGGGCGTGCAGAGGAAACCCCGGACCCGGAGGCTGGGCGGCGATTTTGAAATACAAGAACAAGGAGAAATCGCTCTGGGGCGGTGAGCCGCACACCACCAATAACCGGATGGAGCTGATGGCGGCCATTCAGGGGCTTGAAGCGTTGAAGCGCGGCTGCGAGGTGCGTCTTCTGACCGATTCTCAATATCTCAAAAAAGGAATCACCGAGTGGCTTCCTACCTGGAAAGCGAAGAATTGGAAAACCTCTGCTAAATCACCGGTCAAAAACGCGGATTTGTGGAAACGGCTCGACGCTGCCGCGTCGCGTCACCAGATTCAATGGCAATGGGTACGGGGCCATAGCGGGCATCCTGAAAACGAGCTTGCGGACGAGCTGGCCCGGCGCGCTATCGATGAGCTCAACGAAGGAGAAGGAATCTGAATGAGACAGGTGATTGTCGACACCGAAACCACCGGACTCGACCCGCGCGAAGGGCACAGGATCATCGAGATCGGATGCGTGGAGCTTATTGACCGGCGCCATACTTCGAGACATTTCCATCAGTACGTTCGCCCGGATCGCGATATTGACGAAGGCGCGCTCCAGGTCCACGGTATCACCAACGAGTTTCTCGCCGACAAGCCCGCATTCTCTGACGTTGTGGAAGATCTTATTGAATTTTTAAACGGCGCCGAGCTCGTCATCCACAACGCCCCCTTCGATGTCGGATTCATTAATTATGAGCTCGCGCTCGCGGGGAAAAAGTATAGCTGTATCGAGGACCACTGCGGAATCGTGGATACCCTGGCCCTCGCCCGGGAGCTTCACCCCGGCCAGAAAAACAGCCTGGACGCCTTGTGCAAGCGCTATCAAGTGGACAATTCCCAGCGGGAGCTTCACGGCGCGCTTCTAGATGCGCAGATCCTTGCCGACGTCTATCTGGCCATGACCGGAGGACAGGCCACCCTGGACCTGGCCGCGAAGCCCACGGCGGCGCGGCTTGAAGTGGTGGCTACGGTCCCGGACGGCACCGGCCGGCGGCTCAAGGTGGTGCGTGCCAGCGAGCAGGAAGGCGCCGCCCACGAGCGCATGCTGGACGGGATCGAGGCTGAACGCGGCGCCCCCTGCGTCTGGCGCGAGCCGGCCGAGCCCGAGGTCGGGTGAGGCGTCAATGCCGCCAAGTCAATGGCTTAACGCATTTGCTTAATGTTGATGGCAATGCAGCGAAAAGATTGTAAAATCCTGAAAATTTAAGTATTTAAGCGTTCCGCAACAGCATTCTCGCGGAACTTCCGGGGCGCCACATTATTAAAGGGGAGGCAGGCATGAACCCATTGGACAGCATTACCGGCACCATCATCTCCGGCATCGTGCTGGCGCTGATACTCACCGTCGTGATCAAGGCAATCGCCGGCGTTTGAGTCTCGAGCGCGAGGTCGCGGGCCCTCAGGGGACGTTTCAAGACATCTAAGGAGAAGATTCAATGGAAATGGCGAGCATTGTTCGATGGCTGCATCTGCTGTCCGGTATTACCTGGATCGGCCTTTTGTATTACTTCAATTTCGTCCAGGTGCCGGCTATGGCCAAGGCCACCGCGGACAAGGACGGGCCCGGACCTGCGGCGATTGGAAAATACGTGGCCCCGCTGGCGCTTTTGTGGTTTCGCTGGGCCGCGCTGGTGACCTGGCTCTCCGGCGCCGCGTATCTGATGGGAATTGGTCAGTTCGGGAATGCGTTCACGCTCGGTATCGGCCAGGGCAACGCTTACGCCACCACCATCGGTATGGGCGCCTGGCTTGGAACGATTATGTTGTTTAACGTGTGGGTGCTCATCTGGCCCAATCAGAAAAAGGTTTTGGGAATGGTCGAGGCCAGCGACGAAGAGAAGAACAGGGCAAAGCGGGTGGCGTTTCTCGCCTCGCGCAGCAATACGCTGATGTCCATTCCCATGCTTCTTTTCATGGGCAGCGCCTCCCATGGTTTGATGTTCTGAAGCCTTATCGATGTTGCGGTCCTAAGACCCGGCCGCTGGCCGGGTCTTGTCGTTTTTCCGGGCGTGAGCGCGTCGCGATCTGGGATCTTTCGGCTGGAATCCGCACCCCTTTCCTGACCAGGGTGACCCGATGTCCCTGATGCCCACCTACAACCGGCTTCCAGTCACCTTCATCAGAGGCGAAGGCGCCTGGCTGTGGGACAAAGAAGGCAGGCGATACCTGGACGCTCTGGCCGGCATCGCCGTTTGCGGCCTGGGGCACGCGCACCCCGCTGTGGTGGCCGCGATTAACGCCCAGGCGGGCGCGCTGATGCACACCTCCAATCTCTACGGCATCGAAAAACAGCAGGCGCTGGCTGACGCGCTGATATCGGTGTCCGGAATGGACTCGGTGTTTTTCTGTAATTCGGGAGCCGAAGCCAACGAGGCGGCAATCAAGATTGCGCGCGCCCACGCCCACGCCGGTGGGATCGATAGCCCGAAGATTATCGTCGCCGAGAACAGCTTTCACGGCCGCACCCTGGCCACCTTGAGCGCCACCGGGAATGCCAAGATTCACGCCGGTTTCGAACCTCTGGTTGAGGGTTTCTTGCGCGTGCCCTTCGACAACCTGTCGGCGATAGAACGCGCGGCGGATCGGCACCCGGATGCGGTGGCGATTTTGGTCGAGCCTATTCAGGGCGAGGGCGGCATCGTCGTTCCGGCGACAAATTATCTTTCCGCTCTGAGGGCGTTCTGCGACCGCCGCGGGCTGCTTCTGATGCTGGACGAGGTGCAAACGGGAATGGGGCGTACCGGCGCCTGGTTCGCGCATCAGCATTCCGGTATCGCGGCGGACGTGATGACGTTGGCCAAGGCGCTGGGCAACGGCGTGCCCATCGGCGCGTGCCTGGCGCGATCCGAGGCGGCTTCGGCACTCAAACCGGGAAGCCACGGTTCCACCTTCGGAGGCAATCCGCTGGCCTGCGCCGCGGCGCTGGCAGTGGTGGATACAATTCACAGTCAAAAGCTGGTGGCGCGCGCGGCCGAGTCCGGCTCCCGACTGGTCTCCTGCCTGAAGCGGGCGCTCTCTGGGCAGAACTGCGTAGTGGAAATCCGCGGCCGCGGCCTGATGATCGGCATCGAGCTCGATCGCCCCTGCGGTGAGCTGGTGGCGATGGCGCTGGAGAGCGGGCTGCTGATCAACGTGACGGCGGAGCGTGTGGTGAGACTGCTGCCGCCGCTGATAGTCTCGGACGAGCAGATCGAACAAATCGCCAGCACGCTCGGCAGATTAATTAAGAACTGGAACGCCGGTTTGGCGGAGGCAAGGTGAACAAGGTGATGCCCCGACATTTCCTATCCCTCATGGACTTGAGCCCGGAGGAACTCGAGAAAATTCTGCGTCGCGCGATCGAGCTCAAAACGCTCCGCCATCAAGGAAAATCCTGCGACAGTCTCAAAGGCAAAGTGCTCGGTCTCCTATTCGAAAAATCATCCACCCGCACCCGGGTCTCTTTTGAATCGGGAATCTTCCAGCTTGGCGGCACCGCAATTTTTCTTTCTCCCAGGGATACCCAGCTCGGGCGCGGCGAGCCTATTGAAGATACCGCCCGTGTGCTTTCTCGAATGGTGGATATCATTGCGGTTCGGACTTTCGGGCAGGACAGTCTGGAGCGATTCGCGGAGCATTCCACCGTTCCGGTGATCAACGCGCTCACCGATAGGTTTCATCCTTGTCAGGTGCTCGCCGACGTTCAGACCTTCATTGAACACCGTGGCGATATCCGCGGCGCGAACGTCGCCTGGGTCGGCGATGGGAACAACATGTGCAATTCTTTCATCAACGCTGCGCGCCTGCTTCAATTCCACCTGCGGATCGCTTGTCCCGAAGGGTACGAGCCCGACCCGGAGCTGGTGAAGCTTGCGGGAAACCAAGTGAACGTGTTTCCCGATCCTAAGACAGCGGTTGATGGCGCCGACCTCGTCGCAACTGACGTCTGGGCGAGCATGGGTCAGGAGACGGAGCAGCGCGAGCGACTGGCTGCGTTCGAGGGGTTTCAGGTCGATACCAAGCTGATGTCCGGCGCTAAAGCAGATGCTCTTGTGATGCACTGTCTTCCGGCTCACCGCGGCGAAGAAATCGCCGCCGACGTGATCGACGGGCCCAACAGCGTGGTCTGGGACGAAGCAGAAAATCGACTCCACGCGCAGAAAGCCCTGATGGAATTTTTGCTCTTGGCCTGACGTACAAACCGCCGCCAATGAGTGCACTTCTGGAGGTCAAGAAGGTCGACGTGAGTTACGGAAAGAAAGCCGTGCTCCATGACGTTTCGCTTCACGTCAATCGCGGTAATTTTGCCTGCTTGCTCGGGCCGAGCGGCTGCGGCAAGACCACAGCGCTGCGCGCCATCGCGGGATTCGAGCGCGTGGACCGCGGCGAAATCCGTTTGCGCGGGAACGTCGTTTCGATGCCCGGATCGACAATGCCTCCGGAGAATAGAAAGGTAGGCATGGTCTTCCAGGAAGACGCGCTTTTCCCCCACCTCACCGTGGAGGGAAACATCGCCTTCGGACTCAAAAACCGCGAAAGAAGTCAGCGTGCCGGAACGGTCGAAGAGATGCTCGACGTGGTCGGCCTAAAGGGACTGGGAGATCGTTACGTACACGAGCTGTCCGGGGGACAGCAGCAGCGCGTGGCTCTGGCTCGCGCCCTTGCGCCGGCTCCCGACGTTGTGCTCCTGGACGAGCCGTTTTCCAGCCTGGATGTTGACCTGCGCGCAAGGCTCGGGGAAGAGGTCAAGG
>JBFIYQ010000072.1:0-9820 GCA_041605275.1 Gammaproteobacteria bacterium | reverse complement strand
GGGACGGTGCCTCCGAAGGGAAGCTCGGCGGCGGCAATGGCCTCGGGAACGGCGGGATCGTGATAGCCGCTCCCGTCGCGGGTGAACATGCCGTGAAAAAAGGCTTTGTCTACCGGTCGATTGTTGCTGCGCCGCCATTCCTCGAGTTTAAGCTTGCGTTTGGCCAGGGTAGGAGAGCCCGCCCCGGTCCAGACGAATGCGGCGAGGGCGAGGCGGTTCGCCCAGGTCGGATGTTCGGCGGCGAACGCCGCGGCGCGAATCGCGCCGGACGACTGACCGTAAAAAGCGCACGACGTCCGCCCGGTTTCCCGGGCGACGACCTCGGATGCGGCCTCCAAATCTCTGACCCCGGAGGCGATATCCGAATTACCGCCGCCGGATCCGGAACGCCCGTAGCCCTCGTGATCCAGGGTCCAGACGTCGAACCCGTAGCCCGCGAATACCTCCATCATGGAGTAGCCGGGTTGACCCGGAACCTGAAGGTCATAGCCGGTGCGCCCGGAGAACGACGAGCCGTGAACCAGAAAGAGCAGCGGCAGGCCGTCCGCGTCCACGGGGCGTTTGCGGTAAAGGTAAAGATCGATTTGACCCTTCCTGGCCCGATATTCATCCGCGCGAATATCGACTCGCCCGGGGCCGGCGGACGGATCAAGGCGGGTGCTCATACGGTTTCACCGTCCGCAGCAGCGGCGCCGGGACGCTTCCGATGCTGCATGAAGAGGGAGATACCGACGCTGAATACCAGCAGCACCCATAGAACGTTGCCGATGCTGGAGGAGAACAGCACCTTGAGATCGCCGTCTGACATCTTCAGGGCGCGCAGAAAATACTGCTCCAGCAGCGGCCCGAGGATCACGCCGATGAGAATGGCGGCGACGTGGTATCCAGTCTTGCGCGCGATATAGCCGATGACGCCGAAGGCAAGGCCCAGGTACATATCGAACATGTACTCCCGCGGCACGAACGAGCCCACCAGGGTAAAGGCGATGACCAGCGGCGACATGTAGACAGTGGAAAGCAAAGTCACCCGGGACATGTATCGCGCCAGCGGGAGCACGGTGAAGATCATGATGAAGTAGGTCACCGCCATGGCCATGAACACGCCGTAGCCGAGCTCGGGATAATCGGTGAAAAGCGCGGGACCCAGGACCACCCCGTGGTACTGCATCACCACCAGCATGATGGCCGCGGTGGCGCCGCCCGGAATTCCTAAGATCATCAGCGGAATGAGCGTGCCGGAGGTTACCCCGTTGTTGGCGGATTCTGGCGCGATGAGTCCTTCCGGATGTCCCGTGCCGTAGCGCTCCGGGGTCTTGGAGTAGGTGCGTGACTGCTGGTAAGCGACGAAGGAGGCGATGCTGGCGCCGGCTCCGGGGATGACGCCGATGACCAGTCCGATGAGACTGTTCCAGGTGATGTGCCACCAGCGGGACAGGGCGATACGCGCGCCCTCGATGGTCGCCGTCCACCCGCTGCTTCGGATCATGTCCTTGCCGTGCTTGGACAGGATCGACTCGCCCTCGATCATGAGGAAGGCCTCGGACACCGCAAACAAACCCACCAGCGCCGGTATCAGGGGAACGCCATCGTAGAGCTCGAGAAAACCGAAAGTACCGCGGGGCGTGGCGTACACGTGGTCGGCTCCGATGGCGCCGATCATCAGCCCGAAGAAGCCCGCGATTAGCCCCTTCAAGGTGTCCCGGGCGGCTATCGTTGCGATCAGTGAAATCCCGAACAGCATCACCACGATCATTTCCACGCTGTGCATGTAGAAGCTCACCCGCGCGAGCCAGGGCATGGTGAGAAGCGCGACCACGGTGGTCAGCAGGCCGCCCGCGGTGGAGGAGACGAAGGAGATGGAAAGCGCCTGCTGGGCCTTTCCGGCCTTGGTCATGGGATAACCGTCCAGGGGCGTCGCCGCGGCGCCGGCGGTTCCCGGGATGTTCACCAGAATTGCCGGAATTCCGGCGCCCATGCGCGAGGAGCAGTAAAGCGCCACCATGAAAATCAGTCCGACCTCCACGTTCATCACCAGGGTCAGCGGCAGCAGGATGATGATGGTGTTGGCGGCGCTGAACCCGGGGATCGCTCCCACGATGAGCCCAAGAAGGACGGACGGAATGATGACCCACCAGTAGCCGAGGGTATGGAAAAACAGCGAAACGAAGAGGTCGGTGTTGAATTCCATTTAGAAAAGCGACCTCATGAGGTTCTCGAACGATCCGCGCGGAAACCGCGTTTCGAACGCGACGATGAAAAGCAGATAACCGGAAAGCGCCAGAACGCCCGAAAGTACGGCGATCAGGCGCTTGCGCTGTCCGCGATTGAGAATCAGCATGGCGCCGAACAGGAACACCCAGGTGGTAAGCGTGAAGCCGCCCCACTTGACGAGGATCACGTACCCCAGAGTGATCAGCAGCAGGCCGATGCGCACAGGCATCAGCGTTCTCGGTGCGAGAAGGTCGCCGATTCCCAAATGAGCGTGTCCGCGAAGGAGCGCGACGGAGGTTTTGATTAAGAACACGGCCACCAGAACGATGAGAATGGTACCGATAAAAAACGCGCTTACCTGGGCGGTCCAGGGCGAGTTCCAGATGGTCGAGAAGTAATAAAGCGTGAAGACGAGCGCGGCCACCGGGATCAGCAGCTCTGCGCCGACGCCTTTCTTCTTACTCGGTGTGGACATAAGAACGTAAATTCTCGCGGCGGCCCGAAGCCGGGCCGCCAAAATCACGAAAACGGGTGCGGCGGCGGACGATGCCCGCCGCCTTAACCGTTACGTCTTTCCTGTCAACAGAGGTCGGAAGCGCTCGCCGAGGGCCTGGATGTTTTTAGCGTATTGTTCACACTCGCCTATGCCACCGTAGTTGATGTATTCCCAGTTTCCTTTGGCCTTCACCACGGCTTCCTTGTACTCGGGATCAGAGAAAACCTTCTTGAATGTGTCCTGAAGCACCTGGAATCGATCCGGATACGCTTCCATTGCCTTGCGGTGTATGGCAAACGCCCGGGACGAAAGCAGCGGCGGAAGGTTGGTACCGAAGTGATCGTTGATGGTGGGCGCGTTGTCCAGCCGCTCGCCCAGCACGTTCTCGTCATTGAACACCAGCAGCGTTCGCACTGCTTTACCTCTGGCCGCCACCGTGCCGGAGGTGAGCACGCTGAAATCCATCTCGCCCGTAACCGCGCCGGCGACGGTGTTCTTGCCGCCGGAAAGCGGAATGAGGTTGAACTGCGCGCCGGTATGCTCGCCCAGCGCAAGAATGCCAATGGATGCCGGATGCGCCAGCCGGCTGGTGCCGACGTTTAACTTTCGCTTTTTCCCTTCGGCAACGATTTCGTCGATGTGCTTGAACGGGCTGTTGGCGCCGACGAAAACGCAGCCGGGGTCGGTATCCACGCGGCCGAAGTAAACGCAATCGTTGACCTCGAAAGTGGGTTTCTTCACCACCCAGTTGAGTAGCTCCGGTCCCATGTTGCCGAAGATCAGGTTGTAGCAGTCGGCCTTGGCCTTGCCCATGTAGAGCTCATAGCCGACACGCCCGGAGGCGCCGGGATAAAAACCCGGCTCAAAATTGGTGTCGAGGTATTTTTTCCACACGTTGGAAAATGCCCGCAGGTTCCGATCCGCGCCGCCGCCCTCGCGGGTGGGAACGTAGACGTTGATGTTGCGGGACGGGAAGTTCTGGGCCGAAGCGAGGCGAAACGCCAGCGTGCAAGCGCCACCCACGGCAAGCGCTGCGCCTGAAACCTTGAGGAATTCCCGCCGGCTTCTTCGAGTAGTTTTATTCATGGCCGTTCTCCTTTGGGATAGATAATCGATGCCGGGAACGGGTTATAAGTTACCCCGGTGCAGCGGCGACCGCAAAGCGGAATTGATGCCGAATTCCAAAGCGGCGTCGCAGCTAGGGTGCGGTTACGTCGCTCGTCAATGAACCGCCGGTGAATATCACGCCTTGCGCTCGGCAACGCGCTCGAGTCCGGCGCGCAGGGCTTCGGAATCTGCGCGTCCCGCAGCCGGCGCTTCGTTTTCGAGCACCAGAAAGCGGAACAATTTGTCCCTGGCTTCTTCGGTCTCTCGAGACAGTGACGCGCGCTTGTCTTTCACCTGTTTCAGTTCGCTCTCTATGCGATGGGATTCGAACACCAGATCCAGCCAGGCGGAAATATTCTCGTCAATCGCTTCGGCGTCGATGCCGGCCTTGGCCAGCGCCGTTTCATAGGCGTCAGTTGCCTCAACAAGATCCATTGAGAGCGCGAGCTCGGACGCGGCGTCATCCTCGCCTTCAGATTCCTGGTCCTTTCTTGCCTCGACTTCGGCCAGGCGCTTTTCCACCTCATCTGCGGCATCGCTGAGCTCGTCAATGCGGCCGTCAACCGGGTTTCGCTCCCACGACGACGGCGGTTTGAGCCGGGTGCTCTGAAAACGTCTCACCGCGCCGAGACGGACCCAGTCTGCGTCCTGGGCGGTAAAGGTGAAATAGCCGACGGCCATCACCAGCGGCACAAGTAGAACGAGGTAAACCGGATGGAGCGATATCGCGGCCCAAACGGCAGCCGCGCTGGCGATGACGAGCACCGTGTTGGCAACCCGAGGGCGCCTCCATGCTGACACAGTTTCCGGCGCATCGCGCCAGGCTTCCAGCGCTTCCCGTCCGGCGCGCATGCGATCGATATCGGTCCGCATGTCCGCCGTGCTGGGTTCCGATTGCGCCCCCCGGCCTTCAAGCGCGGCTTCAATGTGCCGCTTTCTCGCCCCGGTCCTGGCGATTTCTTCGGCGTTTTCTGACGAGACGGCAATCCCGTGCTTGGCGGTCGCCGCCTTGAGCGCGACATCGGCGCTGATCTTCTCGACCTCCAGGTCGGACTCGAGCTCTTTGAGCACTTCAAGCTCGTGCTCCCAGGTGAAGAGCTGGTCCAGAAGCCCGAGCTGCTCAGAAAGCGCGCCTTTTAGCTTGTCGCTGGTGTCGTCCGCGTTCACTTGCTCCCGCCCTCCGGGGCCAGAGTATCATTAAAAAACCTTTTCGATTCGTCGCCCTGTTGCTTCAAGGATTGCTCAAATGACATCGTCGTTCGCAAGCGCCGGCGCGGACGCCTACGAGAAGATGATGGGCCGGTGGAGTCGATCATTGACCGCGCCGTTCATCGAATCTTTCGGCTTGGCCAGCGACGAAAGCGCTCTCGATGTGGGCTGCGGGACCGGGAGCCTGACCCGCGCCATCGCGGACTTCGCCGAAATTCAAAGCGTTACCGGCACCGAGCCGAGCGACGCCTACGTGGCCTTTGCCCGAACCCGTTCCGACGACCCGCGCGTGCGCTATGAAACCGGCGACGCCTGTGCGCTTTCGTTCGACAACGCACGTTTCGACCGATGTGTCTCCCAGCTGGTGCTCAACTTCATCCCGGACGCCGGCCGCGCCATAGCGGAGATGGTGAGGATCACCCACCCGGGTGGCGTCGTGTCGGCGGCGGTGTGAAACGTGCAGGGCGGTCTGGTGTCGTTTCGCGTGTTCTGGGACACCGCCTCCGTGGTCGATGCGGACGCCGTGGCGTCGCGCAATCGTTACTACTCCGCCCCTTTGACCCGTCCCGGGGAGCTGGCCTCGGCCTTCGCCGCCGCGGGTCTGAAAGAGGTCGCGCAAAAGTCGGTGACCGTGCGCATGGATTTCGAGAACTTCGCCGATTAATGGACGCCGATCTGGGAAAAACCGGCCCGGTTGGGGCTTACCTCGATTCCGTGGGCGAAGCCATGCGGGCGAAGCTCGAGCGAACAGTGCGAGCGGCCTACGGGCTGGGGCAGGACGACGGTCCCCGGTCCTTCGCCTCCACCGCCTGGATCTGCCGGGGCACGGTCCCCGCCTGAGCCCGCCGGTGCCCCCGGATCCGGCCGGGAAGCCCCGCTTCAGTCGCTTATTTCCCGCTTTTGTGAACCTGCTCACGTTCTGAGTTCAGGCCCCGTTCAGGTTGCCTGGCGTATCTTGTCCCCCGTACGCGGCGGGAAACGAACGCCCGTGCCGCGAAAACATTCAGGCAAACGGCCTTAATAAGGAGGCAAATGATGGACACCAAGAGCAACAACGCGAGGACCGCACTCAAACGCATCGCCGCGCTGATCGCGGGCGGCGTGCTGGCCTTCAGCGTGGCGCTGCCCGCTTCGGCGGACCACGGCCACGACAACGGTAGGGGCTACGGCAACGGCAAGTACCGCGACTACGACGATGACGGTCCCGAATACGGCGAGTACGAGTACAAGCACAAGTACAAGCGAAAGCATCGCAAGTACAAGAAGGTGCACGTGTACCACCACTACCCGAGACCGGTTAAGCGGGTGTATGTGGAGCACCACTACCCGAGGCCGGTGGAGCACGTGCGCGTGGAGCATCACTATTATCCCGCGCCCGAGCCGCGTCCGGTGTACGTGGAGCCCCAGTATCAGGCCCCGCAGTACGAGGCCCCGCCGTCAGGCGGCTACTACCAGGGTGGCGCGGGCTTGAGCGCGCCCGGGCTGATTGGCGCGGCCGTGGGTGGACTGCTGGGCTCCAAGGTGGGCAAGGGCAGGGGCAATCTCGCGGCCACCGCCGGGGGCACCCTCGCGGGCTACCTGATTGGCAGCCAGCACTAACGTCGACTCGCCTTGTCAGGCCTTGTCTTAAGGCCCCGCCTGAATGGCGGCAAAGCCCCGCTCCGGCGGGGCTTTTTTTTGCGCGGGCCCTTCACCGTCCGATCGCGCGTCAATTCCCATGGCGTCCTTGGGCTGCGAGATTCTCGCGGACCCGCTCCAGATCGCGCCGGGTGGCGGCGATGTTTCGCTGGAGCTGATCCAGTCGATCCTCCAGCGCGAATCCGTGACCGCCGCGGCGCTCCAGCTGATCGCCAACGCGCCGCGCCTCGTGCTCGAACTCCGCCAGCGCTTCAGCCAGGGCGCGCGCCTCGCTCTCGAGTCGTTCAACGGTATCCGGTTCCGTCATGCGGTTTTACCCGAAGCAGGGTGGAAAGCCATCTCATTGAAGCCGCGCGTCGCGAGCGAGGTAAAGTCAGCGAAACTGAAAACCCGGTGATTGGCCTCGTCTGCGATTTGCATTGACCGTCGGATTTTTACCGGCGAGCGCCAGGCGGGTCTAGAACTTACCCGCCTGGTAATCGCCGTACGCCTGCATTATCTCGTCGCGGGTGTTCATGACGAAAGGCCCGGAGCGTGCCACCGGCTCCTTTAGGCTTCGCGCGCTCACCAGCAGAAGACGGTTTCGCGGCTCGATCCCGCTGAGCTGGATCCGATCGCCCTCGCCAAGCAGCGCCAGCATTCCGGCATCAACGCGGCGATCATCGACGTCGCGCCCGGCGAGCACGTCCACAGCGCCTTCGATCACGTAGACGATGACGGCATGGTCTTCGGGGACGGGTTCGGAGAAAACGCTGCCGGCGCGAAGCTCGATATCGAAATAGCGGGGTGATGTGGGCACGCCTTCAACAGGTCCGCGGGTGCCTTCACTGGTGTCGCCGGCGATCACGCGGAGCCGCACGCCGTCGCCTCGTTGCTCCTGCGGGATTGCGGCGGCGTCGAACTCCTGATACCGGGGCGCCGTCATCTTGTCTCTGGCGGGAAGATTCAGCCAAAGCTGAAAGCCTGACAGGCGCCCTTCCAACTGCTCCGGCATTTCCGAGTGCACAATGCCGCGTCCGGCGGTCATCCACTGAACCCCGCCCGGCTCGATTACGCCTTCGCGCCCGGTGCTGTCCTTGTGCCGCAGGCGGCCGGCCAGCAGGTAAGTTACGGTCTCGAATCCCCGGTGAGGGTGCGGCGGAAAACCGGCGATATAGTCGTCCGGATTGTCAGACTCGAAGCGGTCGAGCAGCAAAAAGGGATCCCACATGTTGAGCTCGGGTGAGCCGATAATGCGGGTGAGCTTGACTCCCGCGCCGTCCTCGGCCGGCACGCCCCTTAGCGTGCCGACCACGCGCCGGATACTCCGGCGCTCCGATTTTTGCTGATGCGATGTAGCGTTCATTGACATTGCGCTCCCGGCTCGAAAATGCGTCAAGCGGCGGCGCGATTGTCGATGGAGTACGCGCCGGCGCCGTGGGCGACTAAGAATAGAAGACCGCCGGCAATGGCCACGTTCTTCATGAACATGATGGCCTGCATCTGATTGGCGAAGTCCAGGTGAAACAGCAGCGCCGAAAGCAGGGTGAAACCCGCCAGCAGAAACGCGGCGATACGGGTTTGCCATCCGGCGACCACGGCGAGACCGCCGACGACTTCCACCAGGATAACCAGCGGCAACAGCGCGCCGGGCACCCCCTGGCTCTCCATGTAAGCCTGTGTACCGGCGTAGCCGGAAATCTTGCTGATTCCTGCGTTGATGAAAATGGCCGCGATAAACAGGCGGCCGAGGGGGCTGGCAAGTCGGGTGAGTGCGTTCATGTTCGTTTCCTCATAGCTGTGAATCAGAGTGTTTCGATACGTTCGGCCGTCGCGCCCTGAGGCGAAACCGTCCAGGTGCGCGTACTATGAGGGTTCCGAATTGAGGGAAAAACCGTCAGAATTTGAAAACACTGTTCTTAATCAAAGAACAATATGGATCGCTTCGACGCCCTGCAGACTTTTATCCGAGTGGTGGATGCCGGCAGTTTCAGCCTCGCCGCGGAGCGCATGAACACCGCCAAATCGGCGGTCAGCCGGCGGGTCGCCGACTTGGAGGCCCACTTGGGCGTGAGGTTGCTGAACCGCACCACCCGGTCTTTGAGCCTCACCGAAAGCGGGCGCACCCTTTACCAGCGGGCCCTTCGGCTGGTGGCGGATCTGGAGGAGGTCGAGGCCACCCTGTCGACCCAGGCCACAGCCCTCAAGGGCAGCCTGCGCATCGCCGCGCCGCTTTCCTTCGGCCTGCTGCACCTGGGTCCCGCGATCAACGACTTCGCCGCCCGCCATCCGGAGGTGCGCCTGTTCATCGACTTCAACGACCGCATCGTGGACCTGGTGGAGGAGGGCTTTGATCTTGCAGTTCGCATCGCCCGTCTGGCGGACTCTTCCCTGATCGCCCGCAAGCTCACCCCTATACGCGAGGTGGTTTGCGCGAGCCCCGGCTATCTTCAGCGTCACGGCACGCCGTCGACCCCGCGGGAGCTCGAGGGCCACGTCTGCCTGCGTTACACCAACATTCCGGATTCGCCCTGGCAATACCGCGCGCCCGACGGCAGCCGCGGTGCGGTAAAACTCGACGCCTGGCTGGAAGCCAACAACGGCGACTATCTGCGGGACGCGGCCATCGCCGGATTCGGCGTGATCCGGCAGCCCACCTTCATCGTCTACCAGGCAATCGAGGCCGGCGACCTCGTACCGTTGCTCGTCGACTACGCCTGGTCCGATATCAACGCCTACGCGTTTTACCCTTCCGCGCGCCACCTTTCCCGCCGGGTGCGCGCATTCGTCGAGTTCCTGCAGTCGCGTTTTGGCGATGAGCCTTACTGGGATCGCTGTCTCAGATCGCCGGCGTAGGCGGTCGGCGCCTGAGTCAAAGGTTTTTTTCTTCCCGGCTGATGGTGCGGCGGAGATGGCGCGCGCCGAGCAGCACCAGGACCACCACCGGAACGATGGCGATGCCGGTTAGCACGTTCACGTCGAGACTTAAGCCCGCGGACTTCAGCGCCTTGAGTCCGTAATTGACCAGGCCCACCAGGTAGTAGCTCAACACCACCACGGAGAGCCCTTCCACCGTCTGCTGCAGCCGGATCTGCAGCTTCGCCCTGCGGTTCATGGAATCGAGTAAATCCCGGGACTGGCTCTCCATGGTGATGGACACCCGGGTGCGCAACAGATCGG
>JBFIYQ010000071.1:0-9980 GCA_041605275.1 Gammaproteobacteria bacterium | reverse complement strand
ACCGGTTTCCCAATGTTGAATGCGGTTCGGCTTGGCGAAGCAGGCGTCGATTCTGCGGTTCAGCGTCTTGCGGTGTTGTTTTGCGTGAACGTCCATGGCCTTGCGTCCTATGAGGTCCTCGGGCCGGTAGCCCAACTGGGCGGCGCCGAAATCGTTGACCGAAAGAATGGTGCCGTTGCCATCCACAGTCATGAACATGGCTGGTGTCTTGTCGTAGAGATCTCGAAAGCGGAACTCACTTGCCCGCAGCGCCCTCGCCGCATCTTCTCGCTCGATGACGCGTCCCAGCAGCGTGCCGACGTTTGTCATCAGCGCCATGAGCCCGGGATCGGGCTTTAGCACCTCCTCGGCAAAGAACTCGAGCACGGCGCGCACCTGTCCCGAGACGGTCACCGGGAAGGCAAATCCCGCCCTCAGTCCCGCGTCGCGCGCAAGAAAACGCCGATCGACGCCCGGCTCGATGGTCACGTCAGGCAGCCAGACGGCCTTGCGCTGCTTGAGGGCCCGATTTGCCAGCCCTTTTCCGTCGGGACTCAGGTCCCGGCCGTCGGCCGCGGCGCGGAATTCACGGAACTTGTCCGGCTTTTCCAGATACCAGAGGTGCACGGCGCCGATTGGCGGTGAAGCAACTGCGCTGAAGTCAAACGCGTGTCCCACCGGCCAGCCGATTAGTTCACAGACATCCTTCAAGGAGACCCTTAGCGCATCCCTGAGCGAGCGCGCCTCGTTTGCAGCGGTGGCGATGCGTTGAAGCAGGTGCACGGACTTGGTCTGACGTCTCAGCGCTTCCTCGGCCCTTCGACGCTCGGTCACGTCACGCACCAGACCGACAAAGCCAATCAGTTTTCCTTCCGAGTCGCGGACGGGAGAACCGATGATTTCGCCGGGGAATTCCTCTCCGCTCTTCCGCTTCATGCGGGTGAGCACCGGCGCCGGGTTGCCTTCCAACTCCTCGTTGAAGCGAAGGCGGCCCATGCGCTCCCACTCGTCCTCGCTGGAATAAACGATTTGCGTGCTTTCGCCGATGAGCTCTTCCTTTTCGTAGCCATAGACCCGCTTGTTGGCCCGGTTGGCCATGAGGATGTTGCGTTTGGCGTCCATGACCATCATGGCGTCGGGAACGTGCTCGAAAATGGCCTCGAGCACGTTTTTCTGCCGCGCCAGCTCGTCCGCCGCTTTGCGCCGCTCGGTTTCGTCCTGGGCGACGAACACGTAGCCGGCCTCTCTGCGTCCGCCACGGTCGCTCAAGGGAGAGCCCGAAAGGGATACCGGAACGTGGCCACCGTCGGCGGCCACGAATTCCGTTTCCAGATTTGCCACGGCTCTCATGCTGTTTTCCAGACGTGTCGCCGATTCAACGAGTTCGGGATCGGCAAAGAGCATCGATACCGTTTCGCCGAGCAACGCGCCCTCTTCGTATCCGAGCATATTGGTGAGCGCAGGGTTCACGGTGACCATGCGGGTATGCTCGTCGGTGACGATGAGCGCGTCGTTCATTGAGTTCAGGATGTTGTTCACGTATCCGACGGATACGGTGGTGCTGCGGAGCGACGCCACCATCCGGTTAAAGCCGCGGATGAGCTTGCCCACCTCTCCGGACCAGCGCTCCGGCAGCGTCACCTGCAGCTCTCCCTGTCCCACGCTCGCGACGGCGCGGGACAGGCCCTCGATGGGCGCGGCGAGCACCCGGGCGAACACTCGGGCCGCGATGTAGCCGAACAGGGCAACCGTTGCGAACACTCCGAGCAAAAGACTGAGCGCGATCCCCATTCTCTCCGTATAGGCATCCGGCGAAATGCTGAAAACCACGCGCAGACGGCTGGCCAGGCTCGAGGCAGGAGCGGACTTCGAAACGAACACCGCTTCACCGGGGGACAATTCTTTGTCGCCTAAAAGATACGGCCGCGGATCGAGAGACACCGATTGTGAATCCGGACGAAACAGGACGTTTCCGTTGTTGTCCAGCAGCCAGACCAGCTGGTGACCGAAGGTGCGTAGCTGGGATAGGTAGTTGAGATAATGAGTGAGATCGAGCTCGATGATGATGGCGCCGCCAAAGCCGCCGATTTCCGGTTCTTCCCTGGCAATGCCGACGAGCACCAGCCAGTTTCCTTTTCCGGCCTTCGGGTCGTACGGGTGCCAGACCGGATCCGAATAGAGGATTGTGCCCGGGGTCTTTGATTCCAGCTGTCTGAATAGTCGAACGACCCCGATTTCCTCTACGACTTCTTTCAATTGGTCACGGTGCTGGGTGATTGCCCTCTCGCGTTTGCCGTGGCGCACGCCGATCCAGCGTTTTCCAGAGGCGTCGTACAGGTGAATGGCGTTATAGATGTCCCCCCGGCTCTTATTAAGGCTGATGAACTGACGCTCCACCGGCGGGCGTCTGATGTAGACGTCGTTGCCCATGCCGATGAGCAGGGACTCTACCGCCGGGGAAGCGGCCAGCATTCGAAGATCATCGACCGCGGTAACCGAATAGCTCCGCTCTAGATAGGTGGTCGCGGCGGATACCGCCGTCTCCATGTCCTGGCGCACGGAGTCCTCGATGAGGCGCACGGTGAAGGCGTAGTGAGCGACACCGGAGATAAGAGCGGCGACGATACCGGTGCCCGCCAGCGCGTAAAGCAGCGTTCTGAAGATGGACGTGCCGGCGGCTTTTTCTTTCATGGCGAAATGAAGCTCAGGATGGATGCTTCAAGGCGAGACAGAAGTCGATGGTTTCCTCTACCAGCGGATGATTCACAACCCGCTCTTCGATGCCGAGCCCCCGGGCGCGTTCGGAGTTGACGATGAAGGGGCCCTGCTCCGGGGCGTAGACGGATATGTCAGCGGGTTTCTCGCCGTTTCGAAGGATGCGGTCGGCGACGCGCATGGCCTCGTAGCCCTGCTTGTAGCCTGAGTCCTCGACGGCGGAAAGAATTCCTTCCTTAACAAAATGCCGTTCGTGAGCGATGTCGGGCTTCTTGATGTGATTAAGGTACCAGCGCCCGACGTCAAGCTGTTCCACAGGTTTTCCTTCGGCGGTGCGCAGCGTGTTGTGGTTGAGCACGAAAAAAGCGTCGACGCGGCCCTGGAGCTCGAGCGCGCGGCTTTTCCAGGTCTCGAACTCGTTGGTCACCACTACGTCGATCAGCTCGAGGGGCAGCTCGCCCCGCCGCGCCCAGCGCAGAAACTCCTTGGCCTTGGATCGGCCCGTGGGGGAATCGTCCGAGAGCACCGCAAAGGTTTTGAGCTCAGGCAGGATGGTTTTGAGCGCGACCAATCCTTCGCGCAGATACCCGGCCTGGTAAATCCCGGTGACGTTGTGCCCCGGGCGCTGCATGGAATCCAGCAGCCCGTATTTCATCGGGGTGCCGTTGATGCCCCAGAACACGACCGGAGTTTCCGTATCCAGATAGTGACTTCCGATGTAGTTGGCCGCGTTATCATCGCCGAGAAGGATGATGTCGGGCTCGAACTCTTCGATTTGCGTGATGACTCGGGCGACCGAGTCGGCAATCTCGGACAATCTGTTACGCCGCTTGGTGTCCATCCACAGCTTACGCAAGACCACCTTCGAGCTTTCGACATGGTCGTCTTGCCAGAGTTGTTGACCCTGCTCCGAATTATCCAGATAGCCGAAATCCAGCAGCGCTGCGGTCAAGCCGGCGTTGGTATCCTGGGACCAAAGGTACTCGCGGTGATAGCTGCTGACGACGACGATGCGGAATTTGGCCTCGTCCTCACCGGTTGCCGCCGCGGGCGCTTCCAGGGCCAAGGCGCCGGTCGAAAGAGCCAGAATCAGGAGCAATTTTCTCAACATGGTTACCGTCCTCCGTTATCGGAGCTCGGGGCAATCGACCGGACCGTGAGCACAATTTGACGCCTGGGCGTTTTGCGCGTCCGTTTCGAAGGTCTACGCTTTGTTCCGTGTGCCCCGATTTCCCTAAAGATTAAATGTGACCGTTGCCTCTTCTGCTTCAATCGGGTGCACTTGTGTGGTCAATTGTCGACCCCCAGTGGAGCGGCGCGGGACGCATAAAAACCCCCCACGAAACACTTTCGTGGAAGCAGAATCTTATTGACCGATTCGCCTCGCTCGGTGGGATGCTTATCGGCGGGTCGGACCAAAAACTGTAGTCAGCGGAACCCGCCTCGGGTCCCGGCGGGCGGTCTTGAAAAGGCTTGTGAAATTTGCTCCCGGTGCCTGGGTCTGCTAATTGGCGCCTGGTTTTGATTTGGTTCGCGAAGTGCGGAATTTGTGACTTATATCAGGCGTCAAATTCCTGTCACCCTTCGGTAAAGGCTCACGCGAACTATAGTATTGTTAGTAAGTTGCGCCCTACATTTGTAACCTGACCCGTGATCTCCCGAAGTCATCAGTTAGCAGACAGGGTTCTTGCCCTAATACCGATCAATAACCTGGATCGAAGGTTGCAAGATCGGGTGCTGGACCAGGGTCATCTGCTTGAATACAAGAAGAAGAAGAAAATCTTCAAAGAGGGTGCACGGGACTCGTACACCTTCTACCTGCTGGACGGTGAGCTCGAACTTCAGACCAAAGGCGAGGCACCCGTTCGAATGCGGGCCGGAGATTCCAACGCGCTCAGAGCGCTGGCCCAGCTGCTGCCGCGGCGGTATACCGCAATCGCCCTGACTCCGGTAACGATCTTTCGCATTGACCGAGGGCTTCTTGACCAGATCCTCAGCAACGATCAGGTTTCGGAACAGTCCGGCGTGGTCGAGGTGGAGGAACTCGAGGACGAAGATGGCGCCGACTGGATGACTCGCCTTATCAGCTCGGAGCTCTTTACCCGACTGCCTCACGACAATATTCAGCGATTCTTTACCGAACTCGAGGCGGTACCCGTGTCCACCGGCGACCTGGTGGTCGAACAGGGGTCCGAAGGTGACTTCCTATATATCGTTGCCGAAGGCAGGTGCTCGGTTTCCCGGCAGGCGGCTGAAGGGGGAATGGAACATCAGCTTGCCGTCCTCAGGGTGGGCGATGTCTTCGGCGAGGAGGCCTTGATCTCCAACCAGCCGCGTAACGCGTCGGTGAAGATGCTGAGCCCCGGCTTCGTCATGCGTCTGCCCAAGCAGAAGTTTCTGGATCTCGTTTCCAACCCAACGCTCCACGCGGTGGACTATGACGAGACCCAGAAGATGGCAAAGGAGGGTGCTGTGCTCATCGACGTGCGCTTTCCTGATGAGCACAGCGCGGGGGCGCTGGATAACAGCCAGAATATTCCGCTCAACGTCCTGAGGATGGAAGCGCCCAAGCTCGATCACTCCAAGCGCTATGTCGTTTACTGTGATACCGGTGCACGAAGCTCTACCGGCGCGTTTTTGCTGGCCAGGGAAGGACTGGATGCGTCCTATCTTGCCGGTGGGCTCGACCGGGCCCAGCGTTCAATCGTCGGCAAGTCCCGGTCCAGTGCTCCAACCCCCAGGCCGCCACCGGCGGCGGAGGAAAAGCCGGAATCCAAGCCCCAGGCACCGGTAAGAAGGCCGCAGCCGGTTGCCGCGCCGTCGTCGAAGGAAGAAGCGCCGCCGGGGGGCGGCGACCTGCGGGCGGAGTTCGCCCAGCTCAAGGCAGAGCGGGACAAAGCGGCAGTGCGCACGAGGCGGGCGGCGGAAGCGGTGGCGGAGGTCAAGCGCCGCTACGAGAAGCAGCACAAGCTGCTGGAAGCCGAGCGGGGGAAACGACAGAAGCTTGAGAAGGATCTCGAGGCACTCAAGGCCGACTCGGCGCGGGCTTCGGGAATCGAGCTGTCGCGCCTGACCAGCGAGTTGGACAAGGCGATAAAAAAATCGAACGAGCTGCAGAAGGTCCGGGAAAAACTCGAGGCGAAGCTCAAGTCCGCGCAGGAGGAGAGGCAGGCGGCGCTGGAAAAAACCGGCGAGCTCCAGATAGACCGGGTCCAGGTGAACAAGCTCAAGCACGAGCGCGAGGTTCTCAGCTCCCAGCTGGAAGAGGCCAAGTCGGAGCTGGAAGAGCTTCGAAAGACCATGTCGGCCGGAAACGGAGCCGCCGCCCGCAAAAGTGAAGCTGCCTCTCTGAGCAAGATTAAAGCCGCGCGCAAGGAGGCCGAGGCAAAAGTTGCAAAGGAACGCAAAGCACTCGAGCAGGATGTAGCGGCTCAGCAAGAACGCGAAAATGTTCTCAAGAAGAAGGAGAAACTCCTCGAGGAGAAGCGCGCCGCCGCGGAAGCGGAGTACAAGCAGCGCGAGAAGGCGGTTGTAAAAGCCGAGGCGGCTTTGAGCAAAGAAAAGGCCGACTGGAAGAAACAGCTCGATAAGGCCATCGCGGACGAGCGCGCACGTGTGGAAGCCTCCTACGAAAAATACAAGCAGGAAACGAGCGCCGCGGCGGAAAAACGCGCCCAGGAGCTGGCCGGGCAGATGGTCGCGGACGCCCGCGCGGAGTTCGAGGCCAAGATGGCCGAAGTTCGCGCCGAGGCCGACGCCCGGGTGGACCAGGTCAGGTCAGAATTCAAGGCATTTGCCGCCAACGCCAGCGCGCGTACCGATGCGCTCGTCGCCCGGGTGGACTCAGGCAGCGGAGGAGGCGAGGCACCGCAGCCGGTCGGCTACAACGTGCTTCCAGAAGATTCAACGGGTCTCGGGTCGGCAGAGCCGGATCTCACCATCGAAGAAGTGCCTCCTGCGGCGCCTGCCCAGGACTTCGAAGCCAAAGAGCCGGTCAGCGCGGCACCGGTATTGGAAGTCCAGGACGACACCTCGTCGGCACAAGACTTCGTCGCCGAAGAGCCGTCGGATCCCGTGCCTGCCATCGACATGGAGATCGAGGCGGTGGGGCAATCGCTGGAAGACTACCTGGCGGACGATTCAGTCGGCCCACTGGGGAGCGGCGACAATGACGAGGACGTGCCAACATTAGCAGAGGTCGTCTCCGAAGAAGCCTCCGAGGCACCAAGCGCGCATAAGGCCGAAGCGGCCGCGTCAAGCCCGCCGACGCTCGAGATCCAGGGTGACGAGGAGGAAGAGCTGCACGGGAAAGAGCGGGTGCTCACGCCCAACAAGATCGCGGAAATCCGCAAGAAAATGCAGGCGAAAATGAAGGCGACAAAAAAATCGGCTTAGGGCCGAGGCTTTATTCTCACTTCACAAACGCGCACTATGTCAGCGCTTTCGGGCGATTCTGGAAGCACCAAAGCTCAGGAGCCGAGCCCCAGCCCCCGTCGTTAGCGCACGCCGCATAAAAGCGCTATTTCCGGACCGTTTCTGAACCGGCGGGCGTTCAGTCACTCCATGAGCGTCGCGCGCAAGAGCAATACGCCGCGGGAACGGAACGGCCAGTCAAGCGGCATGCAACTGGACGCGACTGGGGCGACGATGGCTCAGGTTCTGCGCGCTGAATAGCATCCCACCGGCCCCGAAGGCGAGGGGCATTGGAGAGCTGGTCATGACGTCGAGCGCAAAAGAACACTCCATGCGCGCTTATCGCGACCTCCACGAGCACATCGATGTGCTCGAGCGCGAAGGCCTGCTGCATATCATTGACGCGCCGGTCAACAAGGACACCGAGATGCACCCCCTGGTGCGGTGGCAGTTCCGCGGCGGAATTCCCGAGTCCGAGCGTAAGGCCTTTTTGTTCAAGAACGTCGTTGACAGCCGCGGCCGAAGTTACCGCATGCCCGTTGTCGTCGGCGCCCTGGCCGCCAGCTCGCGCATTTACGCCGCCGGTATGGGCTGCGAAGTCGACGCCATCGGAGACAAGTGGAATCAGGCCATTGCCTCTCCCGTTCCGCCACGGGTGGTGGCGGCGGCGCCGTGCCAGCAGGTCGTCGAAACGGGAGACGAGCTGAGAGGGGACGGAAAGGGACTGGATGCATTGCCCGTTCCCGTTTCCACTCCCGGATTCGACGCTGCCCCTTACATCACCGCCGGGCTGTGGATCTCCAAAGACCCGGATGACGGGGTGCAGAACATGGGCATGTACCGCGGCCAGCTGAAAGCGCCGGATCGCCTGGGCGTGATGATGCTGCGCTCGCTGTCCGCGGGCGGATACTTCCACTGGAAAAAATACCGTTCCCGGGGGGAAAAAATGCCCGTTGCGGTGGTGCTCGGCGCGCCGCCGGTGGTGACGTTCGCCGGACCGCAAAAGCTAAGAGTGGGCGTTGACGAGCTGGGGGTCGCCGGCGGCCTGGCGGGCGGGCCGGTCAACGTAGTGCGGGCAAAGACCTCCGATCTGCTGGTGCCGGCGGAGGCCGAAGTCGTGATCGAAGGGCGGGTGGACACCCGCGAGCTGGAGCCGGAAGGGCCCTTTGGCGAATCCCACGGCTACGTGGCGCTGGAGGAATACAACATGATCGTCGAGGTCACCGCCATTACCCGCCGCCGTGACCCGGTGATTCCGTCCATCATTTCCCAGGTGACCCCGAGCGAATCCAGCGTCATCAAGCGCGTCGCCTACGAGCCTATGTATCTGTCTCACCTTCGCGACGTTCTCGGCGTGGCGGGCGTTATCCGGGTGTCGCTGCACGAGCCGTTGACCAACCTGCGCCGCGTGGTGTTGGTGCAGTTTGAGCGCGGCGTGGCGAAGACCGAGATCTGGCGGGCGCTTTATGGCACCGCCGCGCTCATGCCCGCGGTAGGAAAATACGTCATCGCCATCAACGAGGATATCGATCCCGATAACGGCGACGCGGTGTTCTGGGCGCTCGGCTACCGCGCCAGTCCGGAGTTGGACGTGCAGATACTCAAACACAGAGCGCGGGGTCACGGACCGGTGCTCAAAGGGGTGGAAAGCGACTCCACCATGCTTATCGACGCCACGCTCAAAGCCGACATGCCGCCGGTGGCGTTGCCCCGGCGCGAATACATGGAGTCGGCGAAATCGCTGTGGGAGAAGCTCGGACTGCCGCCGCTCAGGCCCGAGTCCCCGTGGCACGGCTATTCCCTTGGGGAATGGAATGAAACCTGGGAAAGCTATGCAAGGCGCGCCGTGGATGGCGACTATCAGGAGAACGGTCAGCGCACGTGGCGGCTTCGGCGAGAGCTGGACGAGCCACAAACGCCGGTTGCGAGAAGCAACCAAGAGAAGAACGGCCGAAGCTAATCGTCCGTCCGCCGGATGGCGGACCGTCACCAGACCCTCAGTCCTTCCACTTGGTCCAGCTGGTCTTCCGGACCCTATTGAATTTCCGTCCGCCGGGGCCATACTGCTGCGCGATTCAGTCTCGGCTGAAACCCCTCCACGAAACGGTCCCGACGACTGCCGGGACGCGTGCGGAAAGGGGGAAGCGTCGCTGAAGTTCGGGTTGTTATTGACCCGGGTGTTTCCCTTTTCTGCGAGGTAATCCTCTGATGTCCCGAATCTGCTCGAAGGCTCCGCATGAAACACATTGCGGAATATGGACTCTGCGCCGCGCCCGCTTCCCTGGAGCGCGCTTTTTTACCGTGCTTGGTGCGCTGTTTATCGCGGCGGTTTCTTTCGCTGCCGGCGCCGCAACGGACTCCGGCGAGCTTGATCCGGCCAAGGTGGAGCGCGGCCGGTATGTCACTTCCATCAGTGGCTGCAACGACTGTCATACCAGCGGTTTCGCCGCCAGCGAGGGCCAGGTGCCCGAATCCAGGTGGCTGAGCGGTGACTCGCTCGGCTGGAGAGGACCGTGGGGCACCACTTACCCCTCCAATCTTAGGCGGCTGCTTGCTAGCCTGAGCGAGGATCAGTGGGTGCATCTCGTCCGCAACCTTAAGTCCCGTCCGCCGATGCCGTGGTTCAATCTGCGCTACATGTCCGACGACGATCTGCGCTCGATCCACCAGTTCGTGAGGTTTCTGGGCCCGACCGAAGAGTCTGTGCCGGAATACGTGCCCCCGGAGCGCGAACCGGCGACGCCTTACGTGAGCTTCCCTTCGCCCGCGCAGTAGGCGAGTTTCAAGGGCCGGGGCCGGCGCCTGTGCTTTTGCTCAGGCGCTGCCTCCGGCGCGCCGGAGATTGGGCCGCAGGGTAGTGGATTCCACCCGGT
>JBFIYQ010000070.1:0-10011 GCA_041605275.1 Gammaproteobacteria bacterium | reverse complement strand
GCCCGGCCGTGCCGCCGCGGTGCAGGGCGTAAAGCCCGACCCAAGCGGGCACCAGCACCAGAAGGCCGGTGACGCTCAGCGCGCCCCGGCTCTCCAAAAGCGGCGTGGCGCGCCCGGACTGGAAGCGGGCGACCCAGACAAAAGCGGCCACCCAGAAGAGCACGCCTGCCGACAGAATCGCGCCAACGCCCGCGGCTCCGGCGGCCACACGCGCCGCGGCCAGTAACACCATCGCCACCAGAATCACGTAGCCCACCCGGGCCGGTTGCGGGTAGCCGCTCAAGTCGGCCCACTCCCAGGCCCCGGCCAGCACGAAGGCGGCCATCAGCAGTCCGAAGTAGGCGCTCGGCAGCGCCAGCACGCCATAGACCACCACCGGAACCAGGACCACGGCGGTCAGGACCCGTCGCTCGAGGGGGGACATGGTCATCCGGCGGGAGCGGCTCAGCGCACCCGGTGCAGCGTGGCCTGGCCTGACGCTCCGGGATCGGAAGCCGCGTCCGAGGTTTCTTCCCGGGCCGCCGTCACCTGCTCACTGGTGCGACCGAAACGGCGCTGGCGGCGGGCATAGGAGGCCAGCGCCTCGTTGAAAGCGGCGCGGTCAAAGTCCGGCCACAGGGTCTCGGTGAAGTAAAGCTCGGTGTAGGCCATGTCCCAGAGGAGAAAATTACTCACCCGCTGCTCGCCACCGGTGCGAATGAACAGATCCGGCTCGGGTAACTCTTTGAGACTCATATGGTGAGTCAGCAGCTGTTCGGAAATATCCTCCGGCTCCAGGGCGCCGGCGGCCACCGTGCGGGCCACGGCGCGAGCCGCTTCCAGAATGTCCCAGCGCCCGCCGTAGTTGGCGGCGATGACCAGCACCAGCCCGCCGTTATCCCGGGTCAGGGATTCGGCATCGCGGATTTTTTTCTGTAGCGCAGGATTGAATGCCGAGCGATCGCCTATGACCCTTAGGCGGATGTTGTTGTCGTGGAGTTTTTTCACCTGCTGGTCCAGTGCCGAGATGAACAGCCCCATGAGCATGCTTACCTCGTCCCGGGGACGGCGCCAGTTCTCGCTGCTGAAGGCGAACAGGGTCAGCACCTCGATGCCTTTCTCCACGCAGGCGCGGACAACCCCTTTGACCGTATCGACGCCGGCGGAATGACCGGCAAAGCGCGGCAGCTTTCGCTGTCTCGCCCAACGGCCGTTGCCGTCCATAACGATGGCGACGTGACGAGGTGGCCTGGAACCCGAGTCGGAGATGGAGCTTTCGCTGACGCGGCTCATGAAGCGCAGCATGCCACCAGAAGGCCCGGGGGAGAAGCGTTTTCGCCGTCAGGAGAGCGGCGAAACGCCGATGGAGCCCCGACCACGCGCCGAATCGCTTTTTTCGCGGGCGCGTTCACCGGCGTTAGATTTCCATGAGGTCTTGTTCCTTTTCCTTGAGAACTTCGTCGACCTCCTGGATGTACTTGTCCGTCAGCTTCTGAATCTCCGTTTCCGCCCGGTGCTCGACGTCCTTGGCCAGATGCTCGTCCTTGATCAGGGCTTTTAAATGCTGGTTCGCGTCGCGGCGAATGTTGCGGATAGCGACCCGAGCGTTCTCCGCCTCGTGACGAACGATTTTAGTCATCTCTTTACGCCGCTCCTCGGTCAGCGGGGGAAGCGGCACCCGGATCACTTCGCCGGCGGTTACTGGATTCAATCCCAGATCCGCGTTCATGATCGCTTTCTCCACCTCGGGGACAAGCTTTCTTTCCCAGGTCTGCACCAGCAGGGTGCGCGGATCCGCCACCGAGACGCTGGCGACCTGGTTGAGCGGGGTATCGGTGCCATAGTAGGGCACGGTCACGTGATCCAGCAGATTGGCGTGAGCGCGGCCGGTGCGCAGCTTGGTGAGCTCGTGGCGGAGCGCTTCCACGCTCTTTTTCATTCGGGTATTTGCGTCTTTCTTGATATCTTCGACCATCGCTGCTCCCAAATTCCGTTCACTTAATCGCCGTGGGTCTACGGCTTTCAGTCCGAAGCTTCCAGCCTTGACCGTTCACTCCACCAGCGTGCCCTCGTCCTCCCCCATCACCGCGCGCATCAGCGAGCCTTTCTTATGCATGTTAATGACGCGCAGCGGCATATGGTTGTCGCGGCAGAGCACCACGGCGGTGGCGTCCATGACGCCGAGCTTGTTCATCAAGACTTGATCATAACTCAGCCGGGTGTAGCGGGTGGCGTTGGGATCCTTGACTGGATCAGCCGAGTACACGCCGTCCACTTTGGTGGACTTGATCAGAAGATCGGCCTCCACCTCCACCGCGCGCAGGCTGGCCGCAGAGTCGGTAGTGAAGAAGGGGTTGCCGGTGCCGGCCGCGAGGATCACGATGCGCCCTTTTTCCAGGTGGCGGATAGCGCGCCGGCGCAGGTAGTCCTCGCAAAGCTCGTTGATGCGGATGGCGGACATGACCCGGGCGAAGTGCCCCTGGCGCTCCAGCTCATCCTGCAGCGCCAGCGCGTTGATCACCGTGCCGAGCATGCCGATGTGATCGGCGGCCACCCGATCCATGCCGCGATCGGCCAAGACCGCGCCGCGGAAAATATTTCCAGCGCCGATTACCATGGCCGTCTGGACGCCGATGGTCCGCAGCTCGCCCACCTCGGTGGCGACGGTCTTCAAAGTGTCCGGATCGATGCCGTACTCGGTATCCCCTAAAAGGGCCTCACCGCTCAGCTTGAGCAGAACGCGGTGGTATTTCGGCCCGGGGTTTTTCACTCAGTTATCCTCGAGCCTTCATTTTATCTGTTGAGCTGCTTTAACTGCCCCGCACCTGGGCCATGACCTCTTCGGCGAAGTTCTCCGACTTCTTTTCGATACCCTCGCCCACCTCGAACCGGGTGAAGCCCAACACCTGCGCGCCGGCGGACTTGAGATATTTTTCCACCGAGGTGTCCGGATCCTTGACGAAGGGCTGACCCAGCAGGGTCACTTCCTTGAGGTACTTGCTCAGCCTGCCGGCGATCATCTTCTCCCGGATCTCCGGCGGCTTGCCGCTGTCGGCCACCTGCGCCCTGAGGATTTCACGCTCCTTGTCCAGATGCTCCTTAGGCAGGTCGGCGTCGCTGAGCGCCAGCGGCCTGCTGGCGGCCACGTGCATGGCGATATCACGGGCGGTGGATTCTTCTCCGCCCTTCATGTCCACCAGCACTCCGATACGGCCGCCGTGCACGTAGGCACCGAAGCGGTCGCCGCCGGAATCCGCGGCGCGCACCCGCCGGATGGTGATGTTCTCACCGATCTTGGCGATCAGCTCGCGGCGCCGCTCGTCCACGGTGGCTCCGCCGTTTTTTTCCAGCGTCAGGGCGCCCAGGGCGCCGGCGTCGCTGGCTTTTTCTTCCAGGCCTCGTTTCGCTACTGCCGCCACGAACGACTTGAACTCCTCCTCCTTGGCGACAAAGTCAGTCTCGCAGTTGACCTCCACCATGGCGGCGCTTTTGCCGTCTTCGGAGAGCTCGATCGCAATCAGCCCCTCCGCCGCAACGCGCCCGGCCTTCTTGTCGGCTTTGGCCTGGCCGGATTTGCGCATGTTCTCGATCGCGGCGTCGATGTCGCCGTTGGCTTCCACCAGCGCCTTTTTACACTCCATCATGCCGGCGCCGGTGCGCTCGCGCAGCTCTTTGACCATCGAAGCAGTTACTGACATTAAATCATCTCCTTAGCTCGTCTTGCTTTGCTCGTTCCCTGGCGCAATCAATCGCTGCCCGAGGCCTTCTTTTTTGCGGTTTTCTTCTTCGCCGCTTTCTTCTTGGTGGTGACCTTCGCCTTTTTCTTGGCGCTCGTGGCGGCTTTTTTCTTGGCCGCTTTCTTCTTCGTGGTCTTTTTCTTCGCTGCTACTTTTTTCTTGGCGGTTTTCTTTCCCACGGCGCTCTTGGTCTTGCTCTCTTCTTTTTCTACTTTCTCGACTTTTTCCTCCTCTGCGGCGGCCGCGGTCTGCTCGGCCTGCTCCGCGGTTGCGGTTTGCGCAGGCGCTCCGACATCGACGGTCTCGGCCTCCTGGGCCTCCACCGCTTCTGCCACTCCCCCCTCCACCTCTAAGGCCTCAGGCGCCTTCGAATCGTCCGCCGCCTTCTTCGTCGGGCGGTGGAGCGTCGCCTTGGCCTCCATGGAGGCGGTAGCTATGGGCTTGTCCTGGGCGGCGGGCCGGGCCTCCCGCGCGGGCTTGGTCTTGACCTTGGCGGTAGTTGCGGCTTCCGCTTTCGCTTTCTTCTTAATTTCCGGCGCTTGCGCCTCCTCCGCGGCTTCCTCCTGGCCGGCGCCGATATCCAGCTGGGCCGCCTGGCGTCCCTCTACCACCGCATCGGCCACGCCTTGAACATAGAGCTCGATGGAGCGAATCGCGTCGTCGTTGCCCGGAATCACGTAGTCCACCCCGTCGGGATTGTTGTTGGTGTCCACCACGCCGACCACGGGGATGCCAAGCTTCACCGACTCCGCCACCGCGATCTTCTCGTGACCGACATCGACGATGAACAGCACGTCGGGGAGTCGCTCCATATGCTTGATGCCGCCGAGACTGCGCTCCAGCTTCATCAGCTCGCGGTGAAGCGAGAGTCGCTCCTTCTTGCTAATGTGGTCGACGCCGCCGTCGGTGAGCATCGCCTCCAGTTCCTTGAGACGCTTGATGGACTGCTTCACCGTCCTGAAATTGGTGAGCATGCCGCCGAGCCAGCGGCGGTCCACGTAGGGCATGCCGCAACGTTTGGCCTCCTCGGAGATTACGTGTTGGGCGGCACGCTTGGTGCCGACAAAGAGGATGGTGCCGCCGTTTTGCGCCATCCTGCCGATGAAGTTGATGGCGTCCCGGTAAAGCGGCAGGGACTTCTCAAGGTTAATGATGTGGATCTTGTTTCGCTCCCCGAAGATGAAGGGCATCATCTTGGGGTTCCAGAAGCGCGTCTGATGGCCGAAATGAACGCCGGCCTCCAGCATCGTGCGCATGGTGACGTCAGTCATGTCTTGACTCCATTGTTGGGTTAGGCCTCCGCGCGTCCCGTGCACCAACCCCGCCAGATGGCCAGGGCACCCGGGTGCACTCGTCTACGCGCGTGCGGATTATCCGTCCGGGGGCGCGGCCAGGCCGCGGACCGGATCGGGAACGATTAAGCTTTAACGCTCCCCGACATTTGCTTGCCGGGGGCGCGCTTTATAACATAGACCCGTTGAAAGGCCAAACGCTAAGTATCGGTAAAAGCAGGGAATTGACGACGCCGGCGACGCTCTGGAAAGGGATCGGGGCCTGGTGAAGCCGGGGGGGTGTGAATCGGACCTCCGACCGACCGCCGCGGCGGCGCGCACGGCAGCCGTTTCGAGCCTTTTTCAAGTCCACCCAAGCCACTTCCATGGGCCACAGCATCAAGACGCCTGACGAAATCGAAAAGATGCGCGTCGCCGGACAGCTCGCGGCCGACGTGCTGCATATGATCCGGCCCCACGTGAAGCCCGGCGTCACCACCGGCGAGCTCAACGACATCTGCCACGACTACATCGTCAACGTGCAGAACGCGGTGCCCGCGCCGCTCAATTATCACGGCTTCCCCAAATCTATCTGCACTTCGGTCAACCATCAGGTCTGCCACGGCATCCCCGGGGACAAGAAGCTCAAGGACGGTGACATCATCAACATCGACATTACCGTGATCAAAGACGGCTTCCATGGCGACACCAGCAAGATGATGTTCGTGGGAGAGCCTTCCATCCTGGCAAAGCGCGTGGTCCGCGTTGCCCATGAGGCCATGTGCGTGGGTATTGAAATGGTGAAACCCGGGGTGCGCCTGGGCGACATCGGCCACGCGATTCAAAAGCACGCCGAATCCAACCGCTGCTCGGTGGTGCGCGAATACTGCGGCCACGGCATCGGCAGAAATTTTCACGAGGACCCGCAGGTGCTTCATTACGGTACCCCCGGCACGCGGGAAACGCTCGAGCCCGGGATGACGTTCACCATCGAGCCCATGGTCAACGCCGGCACGCGCTACGTGAAAACACTCAAGGACGGCTGGACCGTGGTGACCAAGGATCGCAGTCTGTCGGCGCAGTGGGAGCACACCATTCTGGTCACCGATGACAGCTTCGAAGTGCTGACGTTACGACCTGGTGACGATCTCTGAATTGCGCAAAAGATTCGGTGGCCAACTCAGGTCTCGAACAGAACTTTAATTGTTGGATTAAAACGCTTCCGGCTTCGCTGGCGCGCTGCTCGTTTTCTCCCGCTCCCTGTCGCTGCGCGACCCTGTCGGAACGGTCATGAGTGCATCAACATTTCGACACCGTTCCCACGCACCTTGTCTACACCCTCCTCCCTGTCCCTCCCCCTCGTCGCGAGGGGGAGGGAACCTTGATGCTCAAAAGAGTAAACTCCGACCTGCTATCAGGTTTCGTAATCCATAGCAATCCGCCGTGAGCACAACTCCCGTTCAGAATTCCGCCACAGATTTCGACGCTGACTCGACCGATCTAAGTTCACGCTTAAAAGATCCCGAAACCGCGCTCGGATCATTCCGCAATCTGCTCACTTCGGCGCAGGACGCGCTTTGCGAACGTTTTCGCCAAGGCGAACCCGCGGAACGCCTGGTGGCGGAGCGGTCGCGTATTGTCGATGACGTCCTCATTGCCGCCTGGCGGCGCCACGGTCTTGCCGGCAGCAAGGCCGCTGCCTTGGTGGCCGTAGGCGGATACGGCCGCGGCGAACTGCACCCGGCCTCCGACGTGGACATCTTGGTGCTCAGAAAAGACGCGCGCGATCCCCGGCTCAAGAACGAGATCCAGACCTTCGTCACTTTCCTTTGGGACTTAGGGATCGAGATCGGCCACAGCGTTCGCACCGTCAAAGAGTGCGTGGCGGCGGCGAAGCAGGACATCACCATTGCCACCGGGCTGATGGAATCCAGGCTGCTGGATGGAACCAAAGCGCTGTTCGATCAAATGAAGCGCCGCACCGGCCCTGACAAGCTCTGGCCGAGCCGAAAATTTTTCAAAGCCAAGTGGCAGGAACAGCAGGAGCGCCACCACAAGTTCGACGACACGGCTTACAACCTGGAGCCCAACGTCAAGGAAGGCCCGGGGGGCCTGAGGGATATCCAGATGATCGGCTGGGTGGCAAAACGCCACTTCGGCGCCACCCATCTGCACGAGCTGGTGGACCACGGCTTTCTCACCGAGTCGGAGTACCTAAGCCTCATCAGCGGCCAGAATTTTCTCTGGAGGGTGCGGTTCGCGCTGCACGTGCTCACCGGCCGGCAGGAGAACCGCCTGCTGTTCGACTACCAGCGCACTTTGGCCGAGCAGTTCGGCTTTAAGGGCGACGACGCCAACCTCGCGGTGGAGCAATTTATGAACGGCTACTACCGCACCATTCGTGACTTAAGCCGCCTGAATGAGATGCTGCTGGAGCTGTTTCAGGAAGCCATTCTTTTAGACGGCGGGGATCAGGCGCCGCTGCGCATCAACCGGCGATTCCAGTCGGTCAACGGATTTCTCGAGGTGAGCAACCCCGGCGTGTTCAAGCGCTATCCGTTCGCGCTGCTGGAGCTGTTCCTGATTCTTCAGCAGCACCCGGAGCTCAAAGGCGTTCGGGCGTCCACCATCCGACTGGTGCGCGAGCATCGCAACCTCATCGACGAGGCTTTCCGCAACGATATCCGCGCTCGCAGCCTGTTTCTCGAGATCCTCAAACAACCTCAGGGCGTGACCCACGAGCTTCACCGCATGCACCGCTACGGCGTGCTCGGCGCCTATCTGCCGGAATTCGAGGCAGTGGTGGGCCGCATGCAGTACGACCTGTTTCATGTCTACACCGTGGACGAGCACAGCCTCAAGGTGCTCGGCAACCTGCGCGCCTACGCGGTGACCGGACTGCGGGAGGAAATGCCTCTTTGCGCAGAGATATTCGATCGCCTGCCCAAACCGGAACTGCTGTACATCGCCGGCCTTTATCATGACATCGCCAAGGGCCGCGGCGGCGACCACTCCGAGCTGGGCGCGCAGCTGGCGGGCGAGTTCTGCGTCAACCACGAGCTGAGCCAGTACGATGCGCGTTTGGTCTCCTGGCTGGTGCGTCATCATTTACTGATGTCGCTCACCGCCCAGCGCAAGGACATTTCCGACCCGGACGTGGTGACCGAGTTCGCCACCGTCGTCGGAGACCGCAATCATTTGGAGTATCTCTATCTGCTGACCATCGCCGATATTCGCGGCACCAGCCCAAGCCTGTGGAACGACTGGAAGGCGACTCTCCTACGGGATCTTTATTTGTCCACCGCGAGGGCGCTGTGGCGCGGACTGGAAAATCCCATCGACCGCCGCGAGCTCATCGAAGAGACCCAAAGCCAGGCGCGCATGCTGCTGGCCGATGCCGCCAAGGGTTCACGAACGATCTGGTCGCGCTTCGGCGAAGACTATTTTCTCCGCCATACCGCCGACGAGATCGCCTGGCACACGGAAGCAATTCTCAAATCCACCCCGCAGACCCTGCCCCTAGTGCTGGTGCGCAACGGACGCGGAGGCACCGAAGTGTTCGTTTACGCCAAGGACCAGGAGTTTCTCTTCGCCGCCACCACTTCTGTGCTCGGCCGCTTGGGGCTCAACATCATGGACTCGCGCATCATCACCGCCGACAACGGCATGACGCTGGACTCCTACGTGGTTCACGACATGCACGTAAGCGGGCCCTACGACGATGAACGGCTGGAAGAGATCGCGACCAGCCTGCACGACGCGCTGATGGCGCCCGGCGGCGCGCGCCAAGTGGACACGCGCATGCCGCGGCGTCAGCTGAAACATTTTCCGCTAAAAACCCAGGTGAGCTTTGGCGACGACCCCCACAACCGGCGCACCGTCATCGAGGTGATCGCCCGGGACCGGCCGGGGCTTCTGGCCCGGGTGGGCTGGGCCCTTGCGGACTGCAGGGTACGGTTGCAGAACGCCAAGATCGCCACCTTCGGCGAGCGCGCCGAGGACATTTTTTACGTCACCGACACCCATAACGAGCCGCTGGATCCTTCGCGATTCGAAGAGGTCCGCAGGGCGATTATCGAGAGCTTGGAAAACAGCAGCTGAGCGAAGCCCGCTGTAGTTTGCTGGCGCAATACGCTTCGCTATTGCGCCCTACGCTGACCTCGCCCAATACGCCGATCTACCCGATACGCCGATCTAAAGGAATTCGCGAGCTGGCGCTCGCTCCCACATCCGTTCAGCACTGTTCAGCCTCGCCTCAGCCGCCGGTCACCGGCGGAAAGAAGGCGACCTCGTCGCCGTCTTTGACCGGGTGGTCAGGATTCACGTAGGTGAGATTCACCGCGGCGAGCACGTTGCCCGGCAGCGGCTCGCCTTTGCTGACGGTACTCCAGACCTCACCCACGGTGGTGACGGCGGCGCTGTCCAGGGTGTCCTGGTCGCGACCGAGGCTCTCTCGCAGGCTGGCAAAATATTTGACGGTGACGCTCATGGAGACGTTGCTAATCGACCTCTGAATCGCGGCCGGACGGCCGCTGGCCGGTATTATCCTAGTCGTTGGCGGGATCCGAGTACACCCGGATTTCCGCTACACTGGGGCAATTTCCACAGGCGAAACGCATTGCCCCGGAATTTCCCATGAGCCGACTGACCCACTTCAACCGCGCCGGCGACGCCCACATGGTGGACGTGGGCGACAAAGCCGAGACCCGGCGCCTGGCGGTGGCGGAGGGTCGCATTTTGATGTCGGCGCAAACCCTGCGTCTGATTACCGCCGGCGAGCACCGCAAGGGCGACGTGCTGGGGGTCGCCCGGGTCGCCGGAATCATGGCGGCGAAAAAGACCTCGGAGCTGGTGCCGCTTTGCCATCCCCTGACCCTGTCCAAGGTGGAGGTGGCGCTGGAGGCGCTTTCGGACGAGGACGCGGTGCGCTGCACGGCGACGGTGGAGACCGTGTCCCGCACCGGGGTGGAGATGGAAGCGCTGACCGCGGTGCAGGTGGCGCTGCTCACGGTTTACGACATGTG
>JBFIYQ010000069.1:0-10036 GCA_041605275.1 Gammaproteobacteria bacterium | reverse complement strand
GGGTTTTATCTACCCCTGCATCGACCAGCTGGTGTGCCACGCCTCCAGACTGCGCAACCGCACCCGCGGACGCCTGGGCTGCCCGATGGTGCTGCGCGCGCCGTTCGGCGGCGGGATTCACGCGCCGGAACATCACTCCGAGAGCACCGAGGCCATGTTCGCCCACATCCCGGGCCTCAGGGTGGTGATCCCGTCCTCTCCCTCACGGGCCTACGGGCTGCTGCTGGCCGCCATTCGCGATCCCGACCCGGTGATTTTCCTCGAGCCCAAGCGCATCTACCGGCTGGTGCGCCAGGAGGTGCCCGACGACGGCACCGCTCTTCCGCTTGACGTGTGTTTCACTTTGCGCGAAGGCACCGATCTCACTCTGGTTACCTGGGGCGCCATGGTGCACGAGACCCTCCAGGCGGCGGATGCGCTGGCCGAGCAGGGGTTGAGCGCCGAAGTATTAGACGTGGCCACCCTCAAGCCCCTGGATGCCGACAGCATTCTCGCCTCGGTGGAGAAAACCGGGCGCTGCGTCATCGTTCACGAGGCCGCGCGGACTGCGGGCATGGGAGCCGAGATCGCCGCCCGCCTTTCCGACGAGGGCCTGCTGTCGCTGATGGCGCCGGTGAAACGGGTCACCGGATACGACACCGTAATGCCGCTGCCGCGAACCGAGCATTACTACATGCCCAATGTGAAACGAATTCTGAAAACATGCCTGGAACTTGTTGAATATGCGTAACTTCAGTCCCGCCATCGAGGGCTCGCGGAGGTCCCCATGAAGGTCTTCAAGCTGCCGGATCTGGGCGAGGGCCTGCAGGAAGCCGAGATCGTGGAATGGCACGTTAAAGCCGGCGACCAGGTGGAGGCGGACAAGCCGCTGCTCTCGGTGGAGACGGATAAGGCGGTGGTGGAAGTGCCGTCTCCGAGGTCTGGAAAGATCACCAAGATCCACGCCGCCCCCGGCGACGTGGTCAAGATCGGGGCGGTGCTGGTGGAGTTCGAAGGCGACGGCGCCGCCGAACCCGCGCCGCGGGAAGACAAGGGCACGGTGGTCGGCGAGGTTGCTTCCAGTGACGAGGTGGTGAACGAGGCCGCGACCCAGATCGGCCAGGCCCGTCTCAGCGTCAAAGCGACGCCGGCGGTGCGCGCTCTGGCTAAACGCATGGACGTGGACCTATCCGTCGTCACCCCCAGCGGCCCCGATGGGCTGATCACCCGGGGCGACGTGGAGCGGGTGGCAAAAATTTTCGCCGAGCTCGGGCCCTTGGAGCGCCTGCGCGGACCGCGCCGGGTGATGGCGCGCAACATGACCATGGCCTGCGCCGAGGTCGCGCCGGCGACCCTCAACGACGACGCCGATATCGGCGACTGGGAAAAGGATCAGGTCGTAACTTTGCGGCTGGTGCGCGCCATCGTCGCCGGCTGCCGCGCCGAGCCGGGCCTTAACGCCTGGTACGACAGCCATAGCGTAGGCCGCCGGGTGCTGAAGAAGATTCACCTCGGCCTCGCCGTGGATACGCCCGAAGGCCTCTTCGTCCCCGTGCTCCACGACGTTGGCGAGCGCGACCCAGAGGATTTGATCAAAGGCTTCGAACGTCTCAAGGCCGACGTGCGGGCCCGCACAATTCCGCCGGAAGAGCTGCGGGGCTACACCATCATCCTGTCCAACTTCGGCACCATTGCCGGACGCTATGCCAGCCCTATCGTGCAGCCTCCGACGGTGGCGATCCTCGGTGCCGGCGTGATTCGCGACGAAGTGCTGGCCCGGGACGGCAAGCCGGTGGTGCGCCGGGTGCTACCGCTTTCGCTCACTTTCGATCACCGAACCGTGACCGGCGGCGAGGCCGCCCGTTTCCTGCGCGCCGCCATGGACGACCTCGCGCTCAGCAGATAACCAAAGAACAAGAGAACGCGCTCATTTCGGAACGAGTTAGGCGTTCAGGACGAAGACCCCTTTTGGCCTGAAAGTCTCCGTGGCATCGCTGCTATCCCGTTGTGGCCATCTTCTCGGCTCGTCGTTTCGGGGCCGAGCGCTATCATGGCGCGGGGCGATGGACCGAGACTCGAAGCCCGCCTCGACCCGGTGCTGTTCAATGCTGCATCCGTTTTGATTTCCATACCCGAAGCGCTCGCCAAAGCGCTGCCCGCCGCCCAACGGGTGGTGGCGCTAACCGGCGCGGGCGTTTCCGCCGAGAGCGGCGTGCCCACGTTTCGCGACGCCCAGACGGGCCTATGGTCTCGCTACCGGGCGGAGGACCTGGCGACGCCCGAAGCTTTCCACCGCGACCCGGTGCTGGTGTGGAACTGGTATGCATGGCGCCGGGAGTTGGTGGAGGCGGTGGCACCCAATCCGGCCCATCGGGCCCTGGCGGCCCTGGAGCAGCGGCTGCCGGGATTCCATCTGGTCACTCAGAACGTGGACGGCCTGCACCGCCGAGCCGGCAGTCGCCGCCTGCTGGAGCTCCACGGGGATCTGTTTCTGACCCTTTGCTCAGCGGAGGGAGTCCCGGTTGAGGGTTGGCAGCCGGACGGGGCGCCGCCCCGATGTCCCCGCTGTAATGCTCCGCTTCGCCCGGGCGTGGTGTGGTTCGGCGAAATGCTTCCGGAGCAGGTACTCTCCCGCGCCTTCACCCTGAGCGCGGAGTGCGACGTTTTTCTTTCCGTCGGCACTTCCTCCCTGGTCCAGCCCGCCGCCTCGCTGCCGCTTTGCGCTCAGGAGGCCGGCGCGTTGGTGGTGGAGATCAACCCCAATCCCACACCGCTCTCTCAGATCGCCGATTTCGTGCTCACCGGCGCCGCCGGCGAAGTCCTTCCCGCCCTGCTGGAAGCCGCCTGGCCGACGGGATGATTTCCCGTCGCGGCCCGGGTGTGATGCCGATCACCAACGCCCGGCGAGGCCGCCGCTAGACTCGCCTGTACTTGGTTGCTGATTCATCAGGTAATCCTGATATTCATGCGCCCGGTGGCGTTCCCTCCTCCCCCCTCTGCGCCCCGGGCGCTTTTTTTTGCAACCAAAAATCCTCACCGGCCGGCGAACGGGGCGCGGATACGCCGGAAGCCGAGACGGGCACGAGGGCATGACCGCCTAAGCGCGCTGGAGCGCGGTCACGGACCGTCGCCGCGGGCGAAGCCCTGACGGCGGGGGCCGCCGCGGCCCCGATTCTTTACCGCCGTCGGATAGCGATCACCCGGCCCGCCTGGGGCGGCCGTGGAAGCTTGCGGTGGGCGACCATGACCGCCTCGACGCGCTCGAGCACCTCCCCCGGCATGGCCGCCGCCTTGGGGCCGCGGGAATCGATATGCATCAGCATGATCTCGGTGGTCGCTGCCAGAAAGCCCTCGCTGCCGTGGTACATCTGCGAGAAGTAGTGCAGACGCTTGGGGTCGAAATCCAGCAGCTGGGTCTCCACCCGGACGGGATCGTCCTCCCTCAACTCGCGGTCATAGGTCACGTGGGTCTCGAGGACGTAGGTGGTGAAGCCCGTTCGCTTGCGGTAGGCCTCGTCCATTCCCAGGTAATCCAGCAGGGCGTCGGTGGCGTTGTCGAAAACCAGCACGTAGTAGGCCACGTTCATGTGGCCGTTGTAGTCGATCCACTCACCCTTGATTTTGCTCTGGTGCAGGACCAGGGGCGCATCGGTCTCCATCTCTGAGTGTTCCCCCAATGAGTGCGTTTCTCCCCTCGCCCTCCTGCGGCGAGCCCGTTTGTTGCAGGGGATCCGGCGATCAGATAGCTTCTGGCCCCCGCAAACTATTGCTCCCTATATATTCGCGTTATTCCGCCCCGCATGTCATCGCCAACCCGGCCGGCGCGGCCGCACGTATCCCGGAACTCGAGTCCGACGCCTCGTCGAAGGCCCGGCGTGTCCGCTGTGTGGACGCAAACCAGGCACTCTTGAGCACCCCCGCGACACCCCTGTTACAGGCCACCGGCCTCGAGTGCTGGCGCGGCGACCGCTGTCTTTTCAGCGGGCTCGACCTCGCTCTGGCCGCCGGCGAGGCGCTCCAGGTGGTCGGTCCCAATGGCTGCGGAAAAACCACCCTGCTGCGCGCGGTCTGCGGACTCACCCGTCCCGAGCGTGGAGCGCTGTTTTTTCGCGGCGCAGCCCTCGACGGCGACCCGGACGCATTCCGCTCCGAGCTGCTTTACATCGGTCACGAAAACGGCCTCAAGTTCGAGCTGACCGCGCTGGAAAACCTGCGCGCTTTGCGCGATATCGCGGCCCGGCGACGCGGCCTGTCCCTCGAGGCCGCGCTGCAGCGCACCGGGCTCGAGGGCTTTGAGGATCGTCCGGTACGAACGCTGTCTTCGGGGCAGCGCCGCCGGGTGGCGCTGGCACGGCTGCTGATTGTGCACGCGAGTCTCTGGCTCCTGGACGAGCCCTTCACCGCATTAGACGAGGCCGGCGCCCGGCTGGTCAACGTGCTGGTGGAAGATCACCTGCACGCGGGCGGAGGCATCATTTTTACCAGCCACATTCCGCTGTCCCTCACCAGGGGCTCGCCGCGGCACATCGAGCTCGAGTCATGAAGCAGCACTCGTCCCTGCGCGCTTTTACCGCCGTCACCCGCCGCGACCTGCTGCTCGCGGTAAGGCGACGCTCGGAGATCGCCAACCCGCTGCTGTTCATGCTCATCGTCATCAGCCTGTTTCCCCTCGGCATCAGTCCGGCGCCGGAAACGCTTCGACTCATCGCTCCCGGGATCATCTGGGTGGTGGCGCTGCTCAGCGTATTGCTGACGCTGGAATCGATGTTTCGGCCCGACTTCGAGGACGGATCCCTGGAACAGCTGCTGGTGAGTCCGCATCCGCTGGCGCTGCTGGTCACGGCCAAGGTGTCCGCCCACTGGCTGGTCACGGGGTTACCGCTGCTTCTGGTTTCACCGCTGCTTGGCGCGCTTACCCACCTGAACGCCGCCACCACCGCCGTGCTGGCGGCGACCCTGGCGCTGGGTACGCCGGTGCTGAGCTTCGTCGGCGCCATCGGAGTGGCGCTGACCGTGGGTCTGCGCCGGGGCGGCGCCCTATTGTCCCTGCTGGTCCTACCACTCTATATTCCCGTCCTCATTTTCGGCTCCAACGCGGTCAGCGCCGCGATGGACGGACTGCCCTACCATGGGCAGCTGCTGATGCTCAGCGCGTTCCTGCTTCTGGCTCTAGCGCTTGCGCCGTTGGCGGCGTCGGCGGCACTTAGAATCAGCATGAACTGAAAGGCTTTAGTACGTTCGAACTCAACGACATGTGGACCTTTTTTCACAAACTGGGATCACCGCCCTACTTCTATGGATTCTCCGGAAAACTGATCCCCTGGCTGGGATGGATCTGCGTCGGTCTGTTGGTCGCCGGGCTCTACGGCGGACTGGTGCTGGCGCCGCCCGACTACCAGCAGGGAGACAGCTATCGGATCATCTTCATTCACGTGCCCAGCGCGTGGATGTCGCTGTTCATCTATGTGGTGATGGCGCTGGCGGGCGCCGTGGGTCTCATCTGGCGCATCAAAGTGGCCGAAGCGGTCGCCGCCGCCAGCGCTCCGGTTGGAGCCTGGTTCACTTTCCTCGCGCTAATCACAGGATCGCTCTGGGGCAAACCCATGTGGGGCACCTACTGGGTGTGGGACGCGCGGCTGACATCCGAGCTGATTCTGCTGTTTCTTTATCTCGGCGTAATCGGGCTACACTCCGCCATTGAGGACCGGCGCACCGCAAGCCGCGCCACCGCGGTGCTGTCCCTGGTCGGACTGGTCAACATTCCCATAATTCATTACTCCGTCGAATGGTGGAACACGCTGCACCAGGGGGCGACCATTACCAAATTCGGCGCGCCGTCGATTCATCTCAGCATGCTTACACCACTGTTGATCATGGCGCTGGGCTTCAAACTCTATTACTTTATGGTGCTGCTGATGCGTTCGAGGGTGGAGGTGCTGGAGCGCGAGCGCGGCAGCGCCTGGGTGCGCGAAGTGGTACAGGCGAGATGAGCATGGCGGAATTTTTTCATATGGGCGGTTACGGCTTTTACGTCTGGAGCGCCTACGCCGTCTGGCTGGCGGTGATGATCTTGAACGTAGTGCAGCCGGCGATGAAGGCCCGGGGCACCATCAGGCGCCTGGCGCGCTCTATCAACCAGAGGACCAAACAACAGTGACCCCGAGACGACAACGCATGATTTTCGTCGCCGTCATCGTCGCCGGTGTGGCGCTCGCCGCGACCCTGGCCTTTATCGCCATCGGCGAGAACATGCTTTATTTCTTCAGCCCCACCCAGGTGAAGAACGGCGAGGCGCCCACGGAGCGGACTCTGCGCGTCGGCGGCCTGGTGGTGCCCGGAAGCGTGAAACGCGAACAGGGCAGCCTCACGGTGCAGTTCGATCTCACCGACAACCGGGAATCTCTGACGGTGCGCTATACCGGCATCCTCCCGGACCTGTTCCGCGAGGGTCAGGGCATCGTCGCCACCGGCGCCCTGGAGCCCACCGGCGCCTTCACCGCCGAGGAGGTTCTGGCGAAGCACGACGAAAAATACATGCCGCCGGAGGTGGCCGAAGCGCTGGAGCTCGCCGAGAAGGGCGGGCGCATTCGCAATCCCCACGAGTGATGACAGTTTGATCCCGGAACTCGGACATTTCGCTCTCATCCTGGCGCTGCTCACCGCAGCCTCGCAGTCGCTGCTGCCTTTGCTCGGGGGACTCAAGGGCGCGCCCCAGGTGTCGGCCGCCGCGGTTCCGGCGGCTCGGCTGCAGTTTGCCTTCTGTCTGGTCGCCTTTGCCTGTTTGACCGCGGCGTTCGTGCTTCAGGACTTTTCCGTCGACTACGTGGCCACCAACTCCAATTCCGCGCTGCCGATCTATTACCGGTTTTCCGCGGTGTGGGGGGCCCACGAGGGATCGCTTCTGCTTTGGACCTTGACCTTGAGCGGCTGGACCCTGGCGGTGACCCTTTTCAGCAGCAAGCTGCCGCAAATTTTTCGCCTCCGGGTGGTGGCGATCATGGGGGCGATCAGCGTGGGCTTTTACCTCTTCATGCTGCTGACATCGAATCCCTTCGACCGGCTGCTCCCGGCGGTGGCGGAAGGCAACGATCTGAATCCGCTGCTACAGGATTTTGGCCTCATCGTGCATCCGCCAATGCTCTACATGGGATACGTCGGCCTCGTGGTGCCCTTCAGCTTTGCCGTCGCCGCACTCATCGGCGGTCGACTCGATCCGGCCTGGACCCGCTGGACGCGGCCGTGGACGGTCATCGCCTGGGTGTTCCTCACTTTAGGGATCACCCTGGGCAGCTGGTGGGCGTACTACGAGCTCGGCTGGGGCGGCTGGTGGTTCTGGGATCCGGTGGAAAACGCCTCTTTCATGCCCTGGCTGATGGCAACGGCGCTGATTCACTCCCTCGCCGTGAGCGAGCAGCGCGGCGCCTTCAAAGCGTGGACGGCGCTGCTTGCCATCTTTGCTTTCTCCTTGAGCCTGCTCGGAGCTTTCCTGGTGCGCTCCGGGGTGCTGGTCTCGGTGCACGCCTTTGCCACCGATCCGGCCCGCGGCGTGTTCATTCTTATCTTCCTGGCGCTGGTGGTGGGCGCCGCCCTGATGCTCTTTGCTCTGCGCGCCCAGGCGGTGAGCGGCGGCGGGCGATTCGATTTCTTTTCGCGCGAGACGCTGCTGCTCATCAACAACGTGGTGCTGGTAGTCGCGGCGGCCTCGGTGCTGCTGGGCACGCTCTATCCGCTGATCCTGGATGCCGTGGGACTCGGAAAGATCTCCGTAGGACCGCCCTATTTCAATAGCGTATTCGTGCCGCTGGCGCTGGTGCTGCTGGCGGTTCTTGGCGTGGGACCGCTGACCCGCTGGAAACAGGATCGCTCCCGCCGGCTGGCGGCGCTGCTGCGCTGGCCCCTGGTCGCCAGCGTCCTCGCCGGTATCGTGCTGACCCTGGCAAGCGGTGCCGAAGGCCTGGCGCCGGTGTTCGCCGGGCTGATCTTCGCCCTCTGGATCGCGGCCACGTCCGTTCTCGGCGTTGCCCACCGGCTAAGACAGCGCCGCGGCGTGGTGGCGGGCTTGACGCGCCTGCCCCGCGGATTCACCGGCATGACCATCGCCCATCTCGGCGCCGCGGTGGCGGTGGTGGGCATCACCCTGACCACCGCCTTGAGCACGGAAAAGGATCTGCGACTTTCGCCGGGCGAGAGCTACGCCCTGGCGGGGTATGAGTTCCGCTTCGCAGGGGTTCGCGAAACAATGGGTCCCAACTACCGCGCCGAGCGCGGTCAAATCGAGGTGAGCCGCAACGCCGAGACCATCGCCCGATTGTTTCCAGAAAAGCGCTACTACATCAACAGCAGCAATCCCATGACCGAAGCCGCCATCGATCCGGGCTTCACCCGGGATCTCTATGCCGCCCTGGGCGAAGAGCTGGGCGGCGGCGCCTGGGCGGTGCGCATTTACCACAAGCCTTTTGTGCGCTGGATCTGGCTCGGCGGCTTGCTCATGGCGCTTGGCGGGATCCTGGCGGTCACCGATCGCCGCTACCGCATCGAGGTCAGGAGCGGGCGCGAGCGCAGCGATCGGGTGCCCGGGTCGGGCGCCTTGGCCGAAGGCTAGGTTCCTTGCCCCGTTTCGCCACGCCGCTGGGCATTTTTCTGCTGCTCGTCGTGCTGCTCGGGGTGGGCCTGACGCTGAATCCGAGGCGCGTGCCCTCGCCCCTGGTGGACAAGCCGGTGCCGCCGTTCGAGCTCACCACGGTGCTGGACGCTGAGAAGCGCTTCAGCCAGGAAGATCTCCGCGGTCAGGTGACCTTGCTCAACGTCTGGGCCACCTGGTGCGTGCCGTGCCGCGAGGAACACCCGGTGCTGGTGGGCATCGTGCAGCGGGGCGAGGCGATCATTTACGGCCTTAACTACAAAGACGACCGTGAGGAAGCCGTAAACTGGCTCGAAACCCTCGGCGACCCTTACGTTAAAAGCGGCTACGACCCGACGGGCCGCGCCGGCATCGATCTCGGCGTTTACGGTGTCCCGGAAACTTTCATTATCGATGCCAAAGGAACCATCGTTTACAAACACATTGGTCCGTTCGACGATAAAATCTGGCGCGAGCAGCTTCAACCGCTGGTGAAAAAGGCCGCGGAGACAAGCAGTTGACTCCGAGAAGGTTAATCGTGCTTTCGTCGGCGGCTATTCTGCTCGCCGTGATCGGGAGCGCGGCGGCGCAGGTGTTCGAAGCGAGGGAGTTCGAGCGTCCCGAGGATGCCCGTCGTTACCAGGCGCTGGTGAGCGAGCTGCGCTGCCTCGTTTGTCAGAACCAGAATTTAGCCGACTCCAACGCGCCGCTGGCAGCGGATCTGCGTCAACTCACTTACGACATGATCCGGGAAGGCAAGAGCGACTCCGAGATCATCGATTTCATGGTGGCGCGTTACGGCGACTTCGTTCTCTACCGGCCGCCGTTAAAGCCTGCCACCGCCGTGCTCTGGGGCGGACCGTTTCTGCTTCTTGCGCTTGGACTGTGGCTGCTCATGCGGCAGCTTCGCCGCCGCGCGTCGAAGAGGACGGGCGCGGCAACGCTCTCCACAGAAGAAAGAGCGCGGTTGGAACGCGTGCTCGACCAACAGGACTCGAGAACCGATCCCGAGTCCACGCGCTGACTTACGACCCCCTGACGAACACGAGTTCCCCGCCGCAAGCGCGATCCAGGATGCGCTGACGGCGCAGTGACACACGGTTAAACTGGCGCTGATACAACAAGGGCCCAAGCCATGAATCTTTATCGCATGCTTTTAGAACGCGAAGCGGAAGGGCGACCCATTCAGGTGGGCCTCATCGGCGCCGGCAAGTTTGCCTCCATGTATCTCGCCCAGGCGCTGAAGACCGAGGGTGTGCACATCAACTCGCTCTGCGACCTGGATACCGACCGCGCCCGCGCCGCGTTGACCGCCACCGGATGGCCCGAGGATCGAATCCGCGCCCCGAGCTTCGAGGATGCGGCCCACGATCGCGCCGTGCACGTCACCGAGGATGCGCCGGGGCTCATCGAAGCCGCCGGAATCGACGTGATTAT
>JBFIYQ010000068.1:0-10048 GCA_041605275.1 Gammaproteobacteria bacterium | reverse complement strand
CACGCAAGGCATTGAGAAAGTTTTCGCGGGTCACCGGCCCCTGGATCTGCTCCAAAGCGGCCAGCAGCAGTTTGCCGACGATGTAGCCCTCCAGGGACACGTATCCGAACTGATTGCCCAGCGCCTGGCGGGCTTCCCGCACGATGGGTAAGTCGGAGTCAAGGGTGGGCACGACTTGGGTCATGATGACGCCGTCGCTGACCCCAAACTGCTTCAGCGCTTCTCTGAAGTTGTCGGCGCCGGTGAAGGAAACCGCGCTGATAATCCAGTTTTCTCCCTTGTTGCGCGCGTAGGCGGCAAAGCGGGCGATATTCGCGTACGCGCCCACGGTGACGATGAGCTGACACTTCGCGCCGGCTGACGCTTCCCAAGCTTTGAGAGACTGGTATCCGTCCCGGGCATATAGCGTGTTTCGCTTGTAGACCCCCACCGGGCCCATGTTGTTGCGCGGCGGGTTCTCTCCCTCCATGGTCACCATGTCCTCGAGAATTTTCACCACTTCCTGGGTGCCGCCTAGCCCCGCAAGCGCGAGCTGAATGCCGGTGACGCCGGCCATGCCGTAGGCGTCGTTTTGCACGTAGGCGCAGACGCCGGACGGCGGGATGCCCGCATCGATGGCGGCCTGGATCACGCTTGCAGTTTCCTGCACATAGCTGGCGCGGAAATTGATAATGTCCCCGATTCCCGGACGCAGGATTCCGGCGCCGGTGAAAAAGCCCACGGCCGGGACCTTGTTCTCGGCCAGTATGGGAAGGGAGACCTTCGCGGTCGGTGTGCCCACGTTGCCGACCATGGCGAATATGTTCTGGGACACGAGCTCCCTGGTGGCCTCGATGGTCTTGGGCGGGGAGTAGTTGTCGTTCATTGTGACGAACTCAATCCGGCGCCCCTGGATCTACTTGTTTCGAATGGCGGCCTCGATGCCCGCTTTCATTCCCAGGCCGAGTCCGCGGGAGTCCCCCTTGAGATCCATGACGCCGCCGATTCGAATGCTGCTTGAGGTCACGCCTTCCGCGGCATACGCGCCGGACGCGGCGCAAACGGCAAAAGCCGCAAGTACGCTTCCGATGGCGCGCAGGGTTGTACGGTGGGGGCGACGCTCTGTGGAAGCGGAGATTCGCTTTGATGTATTTTTCATAGCTCGAGTCTCTAGTGTGTTCGGTTTCGGTTCCAGATGACGATTAACGCAGCGCTTGCCTGGCTTTGAGGTAGTCAAGCGTCACACCGACCACCAGAACGCCGATGGTCGAGCCGCGGTCGTACAGCGGCGCGGAAATTTGAACGGCATAGGTCTGAGTGCTGTCGTCGTACTCCAGCGGACCCAAGAACACCTGGCCTTTACCGTTATTGAACGAAGCCGACCACTTTTCCTCGTCGCCCTGCCAGTAATCACTGGTCGCCGGGAATGCGGCCACGTTGGCACCCTGGTTGTCGGTGACGAACGCTTCGTTGAAGGATTTATTGATGCCGATCACGCGCTTGAGAAAGCGTCCGGCGTCGTTCTCCTGCAGGGAGCGCTTGAAGTGGGTCAGCTCCTTGGTCGATTTCCAATCGTTGTCACGCTGCTTAATCAAATCCAGAGTGAGCTTCTCCAAGTTCTGCCGCCGGGTCGCTCGAATGACGGTGGGATTCAACGCCATGTGCTGAACGGACCGAATTTTGGTCTTGAGCAGCAGCTTCAGTTCGTCCTGGCTTGGCGAGTCCTGCTCCTGGGCAAGCGGCATTGCCGGCACCATCATCAGCGCAATCAAGAGTGCGAGAATTCTCATGACGTACCTCCCGATACGTTTTCAGTTTGGGTCACGCCGTCTCGAACTCGGCGCTGATCCCCATTTCATAACCGGCCGCATGAACCGAGCGGAGCCTCCGCTTTTCGAACATGCGGCTCATGTCGCAATTTGCTTGGACAGCGATCCCACCAGCCCGGAGATGTCCACCTCGAGCCACAGATTTTCGTCGTGCTCGTATACCGTGCCGGTGAAGTTCTCAAGCACCCCGGGCAGCGAGGGTCGTTTATTCAGCGGGGCGCTGTCCGGCGCGGGCACCGGGAGGCCGTCAATGGCGATCCCGAGCGCGTCCTCGCCTTTGTCAATGACCAGAATCATTTGCCGCTCGCCGGCATTCGGGGTCGTCCCGAATAGCTCCCGAAGATCGAAAATGGGCACCACGTTTCCGCGCAGGTTGATCAGCCCTTCGAACCAGGAGGCGGTATTCGGAACCGGAAAAATCTGCGGGCGGTCGAGCACCTCGCTGACCGTATTCCCGGAGAGGAGAATGCGCAGGCTTCCAACGCGCACGCCGTAGCGCACCTGCTCCAGATCCAAGGTGCCCTCCAGCGCCAGCTCCGTTTCGCCGGGCTGGAAACGATTGAGCGCCGCGCTCGGCGGCAGCCATTCCGTTGTTTCGGGTTCGTTGGCAGGGTTGCTCATGGTTTAATTCTTGGATGCGATGACGTCCGGTGAATTTTCAACTTTGGCGCACGCGCACGCAGTCGGTTCAAAATGCCTTGAGCTGCTCGATGATCTGATCCGGCGTAAAGGGCTTGGCAACCAGATCTCTTCCGCCCTGCATCTGTGCCCACATGCGGTCGGCTTTTTGCCCCTTGCTGGTAACGAAAACCACCGGAATGTTCTTGGTTTCACCGTCATTCCCAAGCTTTCGACAGGCTTCGAAACCGTCCATGTCGGGCATCAATATGTCGAGAAAAATGAGCTGCGGTTTTTCCGACTTCGCCATGGCGATGGCTTCCGCCCCGGTGGTGGCGGTGACCACCGTGCAACCGGCTCCCGAGACGATGCCTTTGATATTCGCCAGATCCGTGGGGGAATCATCGACAACGAGTACTTTGTTTACTGCCATCTCAGTCGTCCTCTAATGCGTATCAATTCGGTCCAGGCCGGCTGTGAATTGCCTAGGGCAGCCCGGCCATGGAATCGAAGGCCATAGGTTCCTTCAGGCATTTGGTGAGTGTGCTTTTGAAATCCTTGATACTGACGGGCTTGGTGAGATAGGTGTTACAGCCCGAGAGTTTCCCTTTGACCTTGTCGAACGGTGACGACTTGCCGGTGAGCATGACGATCGGAATGTTCTTTTTTTGCTTGTCGCGTTTGATTGTCTTGCATACTTCGTAACCGTCCACACCAGGCATGATCACGTCGAGAAAAATGATGTGGTAGTCGGTCTTGGAAACAAGGTTCAGTGCGGTGTCGCCGTCCTCCGCCAAGTCGGCCTTGATGCCGCAGCGCTCCAGCGCCATGGCCACCTGCTTGCGCACCGGCAGGCTGTCGTCCACGACCAGCGCGCGATAACCGGCGGCGAGGAACGCTTTGCGGAACTGGGCTGTATCCTCGGGCCTTCCGCTAGCGGCTCGTGGTGATTCCTGTCCCGTTGAAGGTGCCCTTGCTCTCGCATTGTTCGGAGTGCCGCTCGTCGCTCCGGGCGTCGACGGCTGGCGTTGGCCCGGGGGCGGAGCGGCTGCGGAGACCTGGTCTTGCAGCGCTTCGTCTACGACCCGGTCCAGCACGCCCAGCGTCCGGGTCGCGGTGAAGGGTCGACGGACAAAGTACGGCTCCTTGGACTCCGCATCGCGAATGACGCCCACCACGGGAGCCTTTCCGTTTAGGGTCTGAACTTTTGACACGGCAGCGGCGTTGAGCCTGTCAACGAGAATGATGTCCACCGACTGGCCATCGGGTTCCACCAGCATGCGGTAGGCGCGGGGACGGGTAGCCGAGAGTGAAAATATCCGCTCCAGTACCTGCCGCTCGAGTTCAGGCACCCCGAACACGCCCACGGAAAAATGCTTTGTTGCGCTCATTTGCCTCGCGTGAGTCTGCACTTGTCGCTGGACGCGGCGCTTCGCTTTTGCGGCGCCGCATTTGTTTTGGAAGCCCGCCCGGCGCTGGGGTAGCCACCTTTTTCCCACGGCCAGAGGGAAAGGCGCCGTTAGCGGTTTTTTCGGTTATCGACCGTGAACTGGGTCACCTAAATGGGAAAAATACCCATTCTGGGTTTATGACCCGGCCGGGGGGTTAGAGACTGGCGACGCCCAGGCGAAAGGCGAGACGGGTGAGCTCGGCGGTGTTGCGCAAACCGAGCTTTTTCATGATGTGGGTGCGGTGGTTATTTACGGTCTTCGGGCTGCGGCTGAGGCGCTCGGCGATGTCCCCCACCGAGAGTCCCTGAGCTAGTGCGGCGAAGATTTCCAGCTCTCGCGGAGAGAGCGTGGCGTATGCCCGGCGCACGTCTGCCGATACCGGTGCCGCGCCGCCGCCGGACAATAGCCGGTCACAAAGTCTGAACAGATCCGTGGCCAACGCGTCGCAGCGTCGCGGCCCAGAGATCGGATCGCGGAGGGCGCGCGCTATTTGACGGATTTGCTCGACAATGGCGGCCAGACCGAGCTGGCTGGGTCCCGCAGCGCTATCCTCGTCGGCGCGCGCGTGTCGGGCGGAGAAGGAGCGGAGATCGTGTACGCCGTTAGCCATGGTCAGTCACCGCTGGCGGCCCGCGCCGCCCTGGGCGCCACGGGACTGTTAGGGGATTGAACGGACAGTGCCGCAAGACTGGCGCCGGAGCTTTGCGCCAGGCGGCCGATGAGATTTCGCAGGAAGGTCTTGTGAAAACGCAGCTGGCACGACTCCGAGGCCCGCGACATCTGCGCCTCGTTGATTCGAAGCAGCGCCACGTCGCTGGCGGCTTCGATGCTATGGAGCTGCTTCACGCCGGTAACGTAATTAAACTCGCCGAAGCAGTGGCCGCTGGAGAGGGTGGTTAGGACCTTGCCGCCCTGGGTCACGTTGACTTCGCCTTTGATCATTATGTAGAGGGAGACGTCAGGGTTGCCCTCGCTGACGATGGTCTTGCCGGCGGGAAACAGTTTCCAGGTGCCCGCCCGTAGCGCCTCCCAGACTTCGTTATCGGAGAAATCGCTGAAGAAGGGCAGCTTGCGCAGCGCGCCAAAGCGGTCGAGCTCGTCCAGTCGTTCGTCCTGGCACACCAGCTCCGTGAATACCCCGGCCAGATCCGACGCGAACTCGATACCCGAGCGGTAGCGCTCGGCGGGATCTTTGGCCAGCGCGCATTTAATGATGTGGTCCAGCGCGCTCGGAAGCTCCGGCCTCAGATCCAGCACGCTGGGCACGGGCTCGTGGGCGATTCGGTGGATGAGCCGGCTCAAGTTCGTGGCCACGAAGGGCGCCTGTCCGGTGAGCAGCTCGAACATCACCACCCCCAGCGAGTAGAGATCCGTCTGTCCGGTAACCTTGTCCTCCTGAACCTGCTCCGGCGACATGTATCGCGGCGATCCGACGATCCCCAGCACATGGGTGGTGTCGGCGAGCGGCCGGTGGGCGACCCCGAAGTCGCCAATCTTCAGGTCGCCGTCGGTGGTCTGCATGATATTGCTGGGTTTGATGTCGCGGTGGATCACGCCTTGACGGTGGGCGTAGTCGATGGCCCGGGCGCAGGTGGCAATGACCGCGGCTACCTTCGGAATCGGGAGCAGATTCTTGGGCTCGCAGAAGGGCAGAAGGGTTTGCCCGCCTTCCACGTACTCCATGACGATGTAGGGCTCGCCGTTTTCTTCTCCCGCGTCGAAAATCCTCAGGATGTTGGGGTGGTCAAGAAGCCCGGCCATATGGGCTTCGTTGAAGAACAGTTTTCTTGCCTGGCGGGCGGCAGTGTTCTCGAGGTTTTCCTTGACGATGGACACCTTGATGGCCACGTCACGATCGGCGAAAGGGTCGTAGCCGAGATAAACGACGCCCATGTTGCCGCGCCCGGCGAGACCGACGACGTGATACTTTCCGAACTTCTCCGGCAACTCGGGCATGGGCGGGCGAACCTCCCTGGGATTCAAGGCGTATCGGCCGGGGGCGGTTGAACTTTAGGCTGCGCGCGCGGGTTCACGCCGGAATAGGAACTTGAAGCGCTTTAGAGGTTAGTCAGGTTAAGCGATTGACGGGTTGGGGTTTTCGACCGCAAACTTTCGAAATCACATTAACTCGAGGCAAACGGTTGCCGTGGAAAAATATTCCTCTTGCCGCTTCGCGGGTCGTCGACAGGGGTTGACCCCAGCGTCGCTCCGGACCTCGATTTTCCCGACTCTCTTCCCTTCGCCGGCGGGTAAATCAGAGTTCAGCAGGTGTGAGGGAAACGTTAGAATGCCCAGTCGAATGGCGAAAGTGGCGGAACTGGTAGACGCGCTGGCTTTAGGTGCCAGTGGGGTTATCCCCTTGAGAGTTCGAGTCTCTCCTTTCGCACCAGGTTGCCGGGTTCCCATGGAGTGAAAAGACGGCCACCCGTGCGGGCCGGCCGCGAGGGCAGTTTTGATGCAGGTAACGGTTGAAGACACTTCCGCTTTGGAGCGCCGCATGCGGGTGCGCATTCCGGAAGAGCGGGTCAAAGGCGAAGTGGTGCGGCGGCTCAACTCCCTCGCGGCCAGAGTGCGCGTGCCCGGATTCAGGCCCGGCAAGGCGCCGCTCAAGGTGCTGGAAAAACGCTACGGCGAGCAGGTGCGCAGCGAGGTGGTGGGCGAAATGGTTCAGTCCAGCTTCTACGAGGCCGTCTCCCAGCGGCAGCTGCGCCCGGCCGGCGCGCCCACCATCGATCCGCTGGAGGCGGACCCGGGCAACGGCATCGACTATACGGCGATCTTCGATGTTTACCCGGAACTCAAAACGCCGCCCATCGAGTCGCTGAAAATCTCCCGGCCCGCGGCCGAGGTCAGCGAGGCTGACGTGGACAAGATGCTGGAAGTCCTGAGACGCCAGCGCCGGACCTGGCAAACCGTCGAGCGGGCTGCAACGCCCGCCGACCGCGTGGTGATTGATTTCCAGGGCAGCGTCGGCGGGGAGCCGCTGGAAAAGGCCAAAGGGCAGGAAGTCCCGGTGGAACTCGACGGCTCGCGGATGATCGAAGGATTCGAGGAAGGCCTCCTGGGGATGCTGCCGGGAGAGGAAAAGACCCTGGAGCTCACGTTTCCCGCGCAACATCCCGACGAGGATCTCGCCGGCAAGCCGGTGACCTTTGCGATCAAGGCTCACAGGGTGGAAGAGCCGTTGCTTCCTCCCCTGGACGACAGCCTGGCGGAGAGCTTCGGGGTCAAGGAAGGTGGGCTGGCGGCGCTGCGCGAAGAGGTGAAAAACAATATGACCCGCGAGCTGAACGAGGCCCTGCGAACCATCACCAAGCGCCGAGTCATGGAAGCGCTGCTCCAGGACCAGGAAATCACTCTGCCGGATTCGCTGGTGCGGGAGGAGGTCGAGCGGGCGATGCGACAGCGAAAAGTGGAGCTGAGTCACTCGGGTATCGACCCCGAAACCGCCGCTCTCGAACCGGCGATGTTCGAGGAGCAGGCGCGCACCCGCGTTGCGCTTGGCCTGCTGATGGCGGAAATCATCCGTGGCAACGAAATCAAACCGGACCCGGAGCGGGTCCGGGGCCGGATCGAAAGCATTGCCTCCACCTACGAAGATCCCAATGAGGTCATAAACTGGTATTACAGCGACCGCTCGCGTTTGTCGGATATCGAGACCACGGTCCTCGAGGATCAGGTGGTGGACTGGATACTGGAGCGGGCGCAGGTCAGTGACGAAGCATCGTCGTTTGACGAGGTTTTAAATCCGGGGCAGACTAGCTCCTAGCCTCGTTCGGACACCAGGTTGGCACAGAACGCTGTTGGCATTACCTTCCCAGGCCATTCAGGACCCGCGGATTGTCCGACCGGCATTCGCCGCTTTCGATGCCCATTGTCCCGTATCTGTGCTCCGGGCGGTCAGCCACCGTCACGGCGCTTTGCGGCCCGAATTTTTCACGTTAAGGATTGAGATCAAGTGACCGATAACCACGGCATGAAGGGAGCCACCGACACGCGAGCCCTGAATCTCGTGCCCATTGTGGTGGAGCAGTCCGCCCGCGGGGAACGCTCGTACGACATCTACTCCCGGCTGCTCAAGGAGCGGGTCGTTTTCCTGTGCGGTCCGGTGGAAGATATGGTGGCGAACGTGGTGATCGCGCAGCTTCTGTTCCTGGAATCTGAAAACCCGGACAAGGACATACATCTATATATCAATTCGCCGGGGGGCGTGGTCTCAGCCGGACTGGCGATCTACGACACCATGCAGTTCATCAAGTCGGACGTCAGCACCATGTGCGTCGGTCAGGCCGCCAGCATGGGCGCGCTGCTGCTCGCGGGCGGCGCCAAGGGCAAGCGGTTCTGCCTGCCCCACTCGCGCATCCTGATTCACCAGCCGCTCGGCGGGTTTCAGGGTCAGGCGTCGGACATTGATATCCACGCCAAAGAAATCCTCAAGACCCGGGAGCGACTCAACGAGATCCTCGCTGAGCATACCGGGCAGCCGCTGGATCGCATCCAGACGGATACCGACCGGGACCGGTTCATGGGTGGTGAGGAAGCCGTTGAATACGGTCTAATTGACCAGGTGCTCGTCAGCAGGAGCGTGCCTGCGGCGGTTACCGCCTGACGGACAGCCGAGTAGAGGTAGGCGAATGGCGAACGACAGGCAAGGCAAAGGCGGAGACGGCGACCGCCTTCTGTACTGCTCCTTCTGCGGGAAGAGCCAGCATGAGGTGCGCAAGCTCATTGCGGGCCCGTCGGTGTTCATCTGCGACGAGTGCGTGGATCTGTGCAACGACATCATCCGCGAGGAAATCCAGGAAAAAACCGGCACCGGCACCGGGAGCAAGCTGCCGAGCCCGCGGGAAATCAGCCAGATACTCGACGACTACGTCGTCGGCCAGCAGCACGCCAAGAAGGTGCTCTCGGTCGCCGTCTACAACCACTACAAGCGTCTCGACTCGGGCGTCAAGGTGGAAGAGGTGGAGCTGTCCAAGAGCAATGTCATGCTCATCGGACCCACCGGTTGCGACAAGACCCTGCTGGCGGAGACGCTGGCCCGGCTGCTCAACGTGCCATTCACCATTGCCGACGCGACCACGCTCACAGAGGCGGGATACGTCGGCGAGGACGTCGAGAACATCATTCAGAAGCTGCTGCAGAAGTGTGACTACGACGTCGAGAAAGCCCAGACCGGTATCGTCTACATCGATGAAATCGATAAGATTTCGCGTAAATCCGATAACCCGTCCATCACCCGGGATGTCTCCGGCGAGGGCGTGCAGCAGGCGCTGCTGAAACTGATCGAGGGTACCATCGCCTCGGTTCCGCCCCAGGGTGGACGTAAGCATCCTCAGCAGGAGTTTCTCCAGGTCAACACGGCCAACATTCTGTTCATCTGCGGCGGCGCGTTCGACGGCCTGGCAAAAATCATCGAGAACCGGTCGTCGAAGCAGGGCGGCATCGGATTCGGCGCCGACGTCAAGCGTAAGGAAGAGAAGAAGCGCCTGGGCGAAATACTGCGGGACGTCGAACCGGAAGATTTGATCCACTACGGTCTGATACCGGAGTTTGTCGGCCGCCTACCCATCCTGGCCACCCTGGACGAGCTGGACGAAAGTCAGCTGGTGCAGATACTAACCGAGCCCAAGAATGCCCTCACCAAGCAGTACAAGCGCCTGTTCGAGATGGAAGGCACCGAAATCGAGTTCCGCGGAGACGCGCTGACCGCGGTGGCCCGCCGCGCCATGGAGCGAAAGACCGGCGCCCGGGGCCTGCGATCCATCGTTGAAAACGTGCTCCTCGACACCATGTACGAGCTGCCCTCCATGGACAACGTGGTCAAGGTGGTCATCGATGAGGGGGTCATTAAGGGCGAATCCGAGCCGCTTATCATCTACGAGGGCGACCGCCAGCGGGCGGCGCCGGACTGACCGGGCAAAAGCCGTTTCGTCGGGCCCGTACCCGATTCTTTCCCCCCTCCGTCCCCGGTTTCCCGGCGGGCGGGAGCGTTTTTCCTCCGGCGCAGGTCCCCTGGTGGGGCTTTAAGTCTCAAAATCATTGAGATTCCCTTGCGCTGCCACCACATAAGGTAAACTAGTAACTGTGCGAGCCTGCACCAGGCTGGCTCCGTAAACGCTCAAATCGAGGTCAACGTGGACGAACACGAAACTATCCAGGACAGCGATT
>JBFIYQ010000067.1:0-10116 GCA_041605275.1 Gammaproteobacteria bacterium | reverse complement strand
TTGCACCACGCGGCCAGTCGGCTTCGGGCCGGGGTCACAGCCTTCAGGTCGCAGGTAAGCTGTCCCTGCAGAAAAGTGAACGCGTCCTCGCCGTTCACCGCGATGAGGCCGCGATGACTCAGGTCGCAAACCACGCCCGCGCCAAATGCGGCGCGTTCCTCGGCGAGGGGATCGCCGAAGTGCATCACCCCGCCATCGTCGATGGCGGCGCCGGAACGGTCGAGAAATTTTTTCCAGGAGGGATTCACCTTTCAAACCTTAGCCTTCAGTTCGAGAAACATCTTAACCATCCACGGCTCCCGGAAAAGGCGTTGCGGTAACTCAAGCTACACCTCGCTCTGCGGGCTAGGCGTTTAGGGAACGGCGGATGCGCAACACAATGGGGTCCAAATCGCGCGGCGGTTCCCGGGATGCGGAAAGCCACGCAAGGATATCCTGGTCCGGCGCGTCGAGAAGACGCGCCAGGGCGGCAAGCTGCGGCTCTTCCAGAGCCTCGAAATCCGAGGCAAGAAATTTTTCCAGCAAAAGATCGAGCTCGCGCATGCCGCGACGACAGCGCCATCTTACTGCAGAGCGATTGACCACCTGAAGCATTCGGCCCCGGCGCTACAGCGAGCGCTGAACCATGAGCTTCTTGATCTCGGCGATGGCCTTGGCGGGGTTCAGACCCTTGGGGCAGGTCTTGGTGCAGTTCATGATCGTGTGGCATCGGTAAAGTCTGAACGGATCCTCGAGATCGTCTAAACGTTCGCCGGTGAACTCGTCCCTCGAGTCCACAATCCAGCGGTAAGCCTGAAGCAGGATCGCGGGTCCCAGATAGCGATCGCCGTTCCACCAGTAGCTCGGACAGCTGGTCGAGCAACAGGCGCACAGAATGCACTCGTAGAGACCGTCCAGCTTGACGCGATCTTCCTTGGACTGGAGGCGCTCCCGGTCCGGGGGCGGTGGTGTCTGGGTGCGCATCCAGGGCTTTATGGACGCATACTGGGCATAGAACTGGGTCAAATCGGGCACCAGATCCTTAACTACGGGCATGTGCGGCAGGGGATAAATCTTGACCACGCCGCTGACGTCCTCGATGGCCTTGGTGCAGGCGAGGGTGTTGGTGCCGGCGATGTTCATGGCACAAGATCCACAGATGCCTTCGCGACAAGAGCGCCGGAAAGTGAGTGTCGAATCGATCTCGTTCTTTATCTTTATAAGAGCATCCAGCACCATCGGACCGCAGGACTCTATGTCGACTTCATACACATCGGTGCGCGGATTGTCACCGGAGTCAGGATCGTAACGATAGACGCGAAAACGCTTTACTTTTTTCGCGCCGTCCGCGGCGGAAAAAGTCTTACCCTTCTTGACGGTGGAGTTCTTCGGCAGCAGAAATTCGGCCATTTGCTCTTTCTTTCCCTAGTAGACGCGCGCTTTTGGCGGAATGACCTTGGCTTCGTTGGTTAAGGTGTACATGTGTACCGGTCGATACCCGAATTCAGGGCTCTTGCCGTCGCCCCGAAGCCAGATCAGCGTGTGCTTCATCCAGTTGTCGTCGTCGCGATCCGGGTAATCCTCGCGCGCGTGTGCGCCGCGGCTCTCGGTGCGGTTGCGCGCCGCGTGCATCGTGACCACCGCCTGACGCAGGAGGTTGTCGAGCTCCAAGGTCTCCACCAGGTCGGAATTCCATATCATGCTTCGGTCTAAAACCCGGACGTCGCCGAATGTCGACCAGACCTCGCTTATCAGCTTGGAGCCTTCCTCCAGAATTTCACCGGTGCGAAACACGGCGGCGTTGTTCTGCATCACACGCTGCATGCGCAGGCGAATGTCTGCGGTAGGTTCCGAGCCGCCGGCGTTTCGCAGCTGATCGAAGCGTGAGAGCAGCGCGTCCTCGGCGCTGCCGTTCAGCGGCGGATGGGATGAGCCGCCCTCGACCACTTCGGCGCAGCGTTTTGCCGCCGCGCGGCCAAACACCACCAGATCCAGCAGCGAGTTGGAACCCAACCGGTTTGCTCCATGAACGGACACGCAGGCGCACTCGCCGATGGCCATCAGCCCCGGAACGACCGCGTCCGGATCGCTGTCCTTGAGCGTGACCACTTCACCATGGTAGTTGGTGGGAATGCCGCCCATGTTGTAGTGCACTGTAGGCAGCACGGGAATCGGTTCTTTGGTGACATCGACGCCGGAAAAAATCTTGGCGGTTTCCGCGATACCCGGCAGGCGCTCGTTTATCACTTCCGGCCCCAGGTGCTCCAAGTGCAGATGGATGTGATCCGCTTCCGCGCCCACGCCTCGGCCGTCCCGGATCTCCATGGTCATAGCGCGGCTGACCACGTCCCGCGAAGCAAGGTCCTTGGCGTTGGGCGCATAACGTTCCATGAAGCGGTCGCCGTCGGAATTGGTGAGGTAGCCGCCTTCGCCGCGGGCGCCTTCGGTGATCAGGCAGCCGGCACCGTAGATTCCGGTGGGATGAAACTGCACGAACTCCATGTCCTGCAGCGGCAGACCGGCCCGAAGCACCATGGCGTTGCCGTCGCCGGTGCAGGTGTGCGCCGAGGTGCATGAAAAATAGGTGCGGCCGTAACCTCCCGTCGCCAGCACCGTCATGTGCGCGCGGAAGCGGTGGATGCTGCCGTCGTCAAGATTCCAGGCGAGCACGCCGCGGCAGGCGCCGTCGTCGTCCATGAGCAGGTCCAGGGCGAAATACTCGATGAAGAATTCGGCCTGATGTTTGAGGCTCTGCTGATAAAGCGTGTGGAGTATCGCGTGGCCGGTGCGATCGGCCGCGGCGCAGGTGCGCTGGGCGACGCCCTCGCCGTAGTGCGTGGTCATGCCGCCGAAAGGGCGCTGGTAGATCTTGCCGTCTTCGGTGCGCGAAAACGGAACGCCATAGTGCTCGAGCTCGATCACCGCGGGCACGGCTTCCCGGCACATGTACTCGATGGCGTCCTGGTCACCCAGCCAGTCCGACCCCTTGATGGTGTCGTACATATGCCAGCGCCAGTCGTCCTCACCCATATTGCCGAGCGAAGCGCTCATACCGCCCTGCGCTGCGACGGTATGGCTGCGGGTGGGAAAGACCTTGGTGACGCAAGCGGTGGACAGTCCTTCCGCGGCCATACCCAGGGTGGCGCGAAGTCCCGCGCCGCCGGCGCCGACAACCACTACGTCGTAGGCGTGATCGATCACCTGATAGGTCCCGCTCATTCCTTCATCCTCCGAGTGAAACCTTCAGCACCGCGATTGCGCTCGCGAGTCCGAGCACAGCCGCCGCGAACTTCAGACCCATTATGCTGGCAATCTTCAGCCACTCCGTATGGACATAATCCTCCAGCACCACCTGCACGCCGAGCTGGGCGTGATGAAACAGCGCCCAGATCAGGCAAAGCAACAGCACCGTCACCAGCGGCGAGCGCAGCCAGGCGACCACGGTGAAGTAATCGGCGTCCGCCATGGAAACCAGCGAAGCGACGAACCAGATGGATAGCGGCACCAAAGCAACGGCGGTGAGACGCTGCATCCACCAGTGATGGGTGCCTTCCTTTGCCGAGCCAAGGCCTCGGACTTGATTCAGCGGGGTGCGGAATTTTTTCATCAATTCGCTTATGACAGCGCAATTATCCACGCCAGCGCGGTCATCACAGCCGACGCCGCGACAACCGCCCAACCCGAGGCATACGCGGATTCGAGCTCGAATCCGAAGCCTGCATCCCAGAACAGGTGCCGTATGCCGTTACACAGGTGATAGAACAGCGCGAAGCTGAAACACAAAAGCACGATCTGCCCTGCCCAGGAACCCAGCAGCGCGCGGGCGCTGGCGAAGCTCTCCTGCCCCGCGGCAAGCGCGAACAGCCAGTAAACCAGCAGCAGCAGTCCAATCGCCAGAGCGACCCCGGTGGCGCGATGGGTGATGGACAGCACCGACGTGAGCTGTGGCTTGTAAACCTGAAGGTGCGGTGACAGGGGTCGGTTGCTTACTGCCATGGTTGAGCTGCTCGACGCTATTTGAAAATAGTTGCGCCTGGTTTGAGAAGGTGAAAAGTAAAAGCGCGCTGAAAAATGCTCATTGTCCGGTTTTTTAATTCGGCTCAACGAGCCTGTTATCGTGGTTTCGAATCCAAGCTCGCCTTCTCAGATTATTCATCCTCAATCGAGGCATCCGCTGGACTCTCGATTGCATCGGCCTTGAGACCTGAGCTCGAGAAACGATGGGGAGATTCCGGGAATGTATGCACGCCCACACATTATATTTTTATGTGCCCCGCGGCGCGATTAACTTACTTTCTTGGCTTTGGCCCCGCAAGTGAAACGGCCGGGCGGCAAACGCCGGCGGCCACCGGGGACTCAGAAATCGATACAGCGGCCGTTGCGCTCCCAGTCACCGTACCGGGTCGGCTCCGGTCCCTTCGGACCGCCGATTTCGCGGCTCCCGGCAGAATCTCCGGGGGCCTTCTCGGGCGCGACGTCCTCCCCCGGCCCGGCGGCGGGCTGCTGCCGCGCGAGGCGGGCATCTATAGCTGGATTGTCCTTTGTGCGACGCACAAACGGCAGTATGCAGTGGCCAACAATCGAGCGCAAGGCGACCATCCGGCAGGCTTGCGCGGGACCGTCGAATGCGCTTAATTAGCCCCCACCGCCGGTCTGCCCGCGGGCGCCGGCGAGTTTGGAAACCTCAGCCATGGACGATGCCCACCGGCGCTTTCGCCTTACCATTCACCCGTCGCCGACGCTGGCTCTGGGGTTGTGCGCGGCCTACGCCGGCGCCGCGATCTGCGTACTGTCCCTGGATCTGGGATCAGGCATCAAGACGTTTATGCTCGCATTGTTGACCTTGAGCGGGTACTGCGATCTGCTTATTCATCTGGGCGCTCACCGTCGCCGCCGGTTGGTAAGAATAATTTTTCACCGTGACGACAACTGGCGACTAATCTACAGAGACGGAAACAGCTATTGCGGCAGTCCCGTTTCCACGCGGTTATTGCACCCCCTGGCGGTGTGCTTCAGCCTTCGGCTGGATAACGGCAACCATTTCCCCGTGATGGTTTTGAAAGACATGTGCGCGCCCGATGCGTTTCGCCAGCTGCGGGCGTGGCTGAATGTGCACGGCGAGGGCGCACAGCACGCCGTCGGCCGATCGCGGCCACGATGGAAAATCGGCCGGCACGACGGTTTCCAATCTTGAATGACCCGCGGCAAGAGACGTTCCGGTTATCAATGAAGCTGCTGGCCCTGGATACCGCCACTGACGCCTGCTCCGCGGCGGCGTACGGCGACGGTCTTGTTCACGAGTGCTTCGAGCTCGCACCGCGCCGGCACGCGCAGCTATTGCTTTCCATGGTGGATGAAGTGCTTGCCCGGGCGGGATGGGATCTGTCCGACCTGGACGCGGTGGCGTTCGGGCGCGGACCGGGTTCGTTCACCGGAGTGCGCATCGCCACGTCGACGGCACAAGGGCTGGCATTCGGCGCCGAGCTTCCCGTGGTGCCCGTGTCATCGCTCGGCGCGCTGGCTCAGGCCGCGTTCGGCATTCACGGCGCGCGACGCTGCGCCGCTGCCTTCGATGCGCGCATGAACGAGGTGTATTTCGGAGCGTTCGAGATTGACGCCGACGGCACGGCCCGGCCGGTGACTCAAGAGCGGGTATGCGCGCCGGAAGAAGTTCCGTCGCTCGACGGTGACGACTGGATCGGCGTCGGATCAGGCTGGGCGGTGCACGAGGCACGGCTGAAAGCCCGGCTCGGAGAACGGATTCAGAAGATTCACGCGGCGACTTACCCGAGGGCGCGGGACGTTGCGGTTCAGGCCGCCGCCGGCTTGCGCAGGGGAGAGGCGGTGAGCGCTGAAGCCGCGTTACCCGTCTATCTTCGCGACCGGGTGACCCAGAGCTGATCGGGGCACGTTTGTTCCCTGCGCCTCGACCGATCCGCTTTAAACGGGTTTGAGGATTTATGCTTTAATGCCGGCCCATGTTTAGGCCCCTGGAAGTCTACGTCGGCCTGCGTTACACCCGCGCCAAACGCCGCAACCACTTCATTTCCTTCATCAGCCTCACCTCCATGCTCGGCATCGCCCTGGGCGTGACGGCGCTGATTACCGTGCTTTCGGTGATGAACGGATTCGAGCGCGAGCTCCGGGAGCGCATTCTCGGTATGGCGTCCCACGCCACCATTTCCGGCACCGACGGCACCCTGGCCCAATGGCAAGGACTCATCGATAAAACGCGAGCGCATCCGAAGGTGATAGGGGCTGCGCCCTACGTTCAGGCGGAGGCCATGCTCAACCGCGGCGGCGCCGTCCGCGGCGCGCTGGTGCGCGGGGTGCTGCCTGAAACCGAGCCGGAAGTATCCGAGATCGACCGCTTCATGGAGGAGGGCAGCATGGAGAGCCTGCGCTCGGGTGAATTCAACGTGCTGTTAGGGATCGGGCTCGCCCGCGCGCTCGGCGCACGGGTGGGTACCAAGGTGACGCTCATCGCGCCCACGGCCACGGTGACCCCGGCCGGCGTGCTGCCGCGCCTGCGACGCTTCACCGTCACCGGGATTTTCAAAGTCGACCACGGGCAATTCGATTCGGCGCTGGCCGTGGTACACCTCGACGACGCGGCGAGGTTGTTTCAGCTCGACGAGCGGGTCAGCGGCTTGAGAATAAAGCTCGAGAACATGTTCGACGCGCCGCGGATCTCCAAGGAGCTGGCCGGGTCTTTCGGTGGGCGATATTGGGTGCGTGACTGGACCCAGCACAACGCCAACTTTTTTCGCGCCCTGAAAACAGAGAAGACGGTGATGTTCGTCATCCTGACCCTGATCGTGGCGGTGGCGGCCTTCAATATCGTATCGACCCTGGTGATGGTGGTGACGGATAAGGAAGCGGATATCGCCATTCTCCGCACCCTGGGAACCTCACCGTTGTCGGTCATGATCATTTTCATCGTCCAGGGAACCGTCATCGGTCTCATTGGAACGCTGCTTGGGATGGTCGGCGGAGTGGCTCTGGCTACCAACGTGGAGACCGTAGTTCCCGCCATCGAGTCGTTCTTCGGAATGAAATTTTTACCGCCCGACATCTATTACATTTCCGAAGTGCCTTCAGACATGCGCTGGCCCGACGTGCTCCTGATTTCCGGTGTCGCCTTCATCATGAGCATGGTGGCCACCGTTTATCCCGCCTGGCGCGCGTCCCGCACCCAGCCGGCGGAGGCGCTTCGCTATGAGTGAGGTCCTCACCCTGGAATGCCGCAAGCTTGCGCGCAGCTTTACCGAGGGGGGGCTCAACGTCCAGGTATTGAAGGGCATCGACTTCCAGGTAAAGCGGGGCGATCAAATTGCCGTGGTTGGCGCATCGGGCTCCGGCAAGAGCACCCTTTTACACCTGCTCGGCGGCCTCGACCGGCCCAGCGGCGGCGAGGTATTTATCATGGGTAAGAGCCTCTCCACGCTTAACGAGAGCGCCCGCGGACGCTTGCGCAACCGGGCTTTGGGATTCGTCTATCAGTTTCACCATTTGTTGCCGGAATTCACCGCGCTCGAGAACGTGGCCATGCCGCTTTTGATCCGCGGCAGCGCGCCGCGGGAATCGAAAGACCGGGCCGGCGTGATTTTGGAACGGGTGGGGCTTTCCGAGCGCCTTCGCCACAAGCCGGGAGAGCTGTCCGGAGGTGAGCGCCAGCGGGCCGCCATTGCGCGCGCGCTGGTCACTGAGCCTGCCTGCCTGCTGGCCGACGAACCCACCGGCAACCTGGACCGGCAGACCGCCAACCGCGTGTTCGACCTCATGCTCGAGCTCAACGACGAGCTGGGCACGAGTCTGCTGGTGGTGACCCATGACCCGAACCTGTCTCAGCGCATGTCCCGGGTAATGCACCTGGTGGACGGCGCGCTGAGGGAGAATGGCGCCGGCGTCCAGCCGTCGGTCTAGCCGCGCGCGAGCGCGGATGGCCTCACTCGGCGCGCTCGCCGCGGCCTACGATCTTCTCCGCCTCCGCTTTCTTCGCCCGGCTTTCGGCCAGTCGCTCCAGAGCCCGCCGGTGGCGCAGGCGCCAGGACTGCACCACGTGAATCCGCCAGATTATTTTCACCGTGATGTGTCCCACCAGGGCGCTGCTGACCGCGAGCACGAGACATCCCAGCAGAAAGGGTTCCCATACGTCGACCAGGCGGGTCATCAGCCAGTCGAAGGAAATTTCGAAGCGAATCGGCTGCGGCTGGGTGCCCAGAAGCAGCGCCCCTACTTTGTACGCGGAGTAAAAAAGCGGCGCTACGGTGATGGGATTGCTCACCCAGACCACTACCACCGACACCGGCAGGTTCGCGCTCAAGGCGATGGCGGCGCCCACCGCCAGCAGCATCTGAAACGGCACCGGCACGAAGGCCATGAAGAGGCCGATGGATACCCCCCAGGCGACGGAATGACGGTTCAGGTGCCATAGATTCGGGGAGTGCATCAGGCGCCCGAACACCCGGCGCAGATTATGGTCGCGTCGAATACTGCGGCTATAAGGAATCAGGCGCTTGATCAGAAGTTTTCGCATCGACGCAAAATCGCAGCGCGCTAGCCCGGGAGCAGCTGAAGAGCTCGAATCAAAGCGGAAATCATTTTCGAGACGGTGCCCCCGGGTTTGTTATCATGATCGCGTTGACGCTTTCTTTGTGGCCGCCCGGTCCGGAGACCGGGATTTCGGTCCGAGGAGACGCGTCGATTATCCGATAATCCCAAAGGACTGGGAAATCAATGCGTTCAGGGACGATCGCGCTATTACTGGGCATCCTGTGGGTTCAGCAGATGCCGGCCCTTGCGGACGAGTGCTTCGTCCAGTTCCTGCCCCTCGCTCTCTTCATCGGTCTTTTTTGCCGATCCTTGAGGCTGCCGGCGCTTTTCTTCTGCGGCGTGCTCTGGGCCACCTTTCGTGCTCACCTGGCAATGGCCGAGATCCTGCCGCTGGCGCTGGACGGCGCCGAGGTGGTGGCAGAAGGTCGGGTGGTGGGCGTGCCTGTCGAATCAGCGGGGCGCACCCGGTTTGAATTCCAGCTGGAATCGCTGATTGAAGTCGATGGCGCGAAAATCGACGCATTGTCGCCGCCACTGCGGTTTGAAGGCCGAACCCGTCTTTCCTGGTACGGGGCCCTGGCGCTTAGGGCGGGCGAGCGCTGGCGTCTTCGCCTGCGGCTTCGCGCGCCCCGCGGCTATCTCAATCCCGGCGGGTTTGACTACGAGCGCTGGCTGTTCGTCAGCGGCATCCGCGCTACCGGCTACGTGCGCTCCGGCGGCGAGAGTCGCCGCCTGGGATCTTCTCAGCGGCTGAATTTGCATCGATGGCGCCAGCGGGCGGCGGAGAAGGTTATGGCAACGTTGCCCGAGCGCGAGCTGGCCGGGGTCGTCGCCGCGCTGTCCGTCGGCGTGCGCGGCCACATTACCCGGGATCAGTGGCGCATATTCCGTGATACCGGCACCGCTCATCTGATGGCCATATCCGGTCTTCACGTGGGATTGGTCGCAACCCTGGCGTTCCTGCTGGTGAAAGCCCTCTGGTCACGGTGCTTTGGCCTCAGCCTGTGGCTGCCCGCGCAAAGAGCAGCGGCGGTTGCCGGACTGGCGGCGGGGGTCGCCTATGCCGCCATGGCCGGATTCGCCCTGCCCACCCAAAGAGCAATGATCATGCTGGCGGTGGTCATGTGGTGCTTGAGCCGTAACCGCGCCACCGCTTTCTCGGTGGTGCTGTGCGCCGCGCTCGCCGCGGTGATCCTCATCGATCCGTTCAGTGTCCTCGGTCCTTCGCTGTGGCTTTCCTTCGCCGCAGTGACGGTGCTGTCTTTTGGCATGCTGCAGCGTCAAGGCATCGAGTTCCGCGGGCTCGGCGGGATCTGGAGGCGCTGGGGCAGGGCGCAGTGCGTTGCCGCTCTCGGACTGGCGCCGATTCTGCTTGCGACCTTTGGCCAGCAGCCGCTGCTTTCGCCGCTGGCCAACCTGCTGGCTATCCCCTGGACGGCCGCACTGGTGGTGCCGGGGGCGATTGTGGGAACCACGCTGGTCTTCATCTGGCCGCCGGCCGGCGCCTGGATACTGGCCGCCACAGTCACCCTGCTGGAGGCATTGTGGCCGGCGCTCGCGTGGCTGGCGGGCGCGGACTAC
>JBFIYQ010000066.1:0-10134 GCA_041605275.1 Gammaproteobacteria bacterium | reverse complement strand
GGGACTGCCCTTTTTCACGCCGACTTCCTCCGCTGCCTCGAGAATCGCCGCGCGCTCTTTCTCGTCCACGTTATCGTCGGCCCAGGCCACCTGCACCAGAGGCACCATAGTCAGGGCAGTCAGCGTGTCGGCGCCAATATTCAGCGCAACCAGGTGATCAAGCACCGTTTCGTCCTCGATTCCCGAAACCTCCGACAGCGCGTGCTCCTTCTCCTTCAACGCCTCCTTCTCTTTGAGCGCCTGGCGCAACTTCTCGTTTTCCTTGCTGAAGAAAGATTCTTCCAGCGCCTTTCTCCGGTCGCCCAAGATTTCCTGATCCATTTCCGTCCTCCTTTCGCCGCGAACTTGCGTCCCGCGCTATGGTACTACTCCCACTCGAGCCAGGCGGCTCCCCCGCTCTCGCGACGACCCTCCACGTGGCCGACGCACTTGCCGCAATTGGGGCACGAGCGCTCCCCCTCATGCAGGGAACCAGTCACGATAAACACTTTTTCGCATGCGGGGCAGGTGAACGCGGCGTGCTCGCCTTCCCAGTCCTCGTGATGGGCCAGGTGCCCCGGGTTCAGATCCAGCCTGTTCATGTCTGCTCCTTGATTTACTCCGCGCGCGGAAATCCCGCGCGCATGTAGGCAATGATTTTCCAGATCTCCGCAATAGTCAGTCGATCTTTGAATGACGGCATATCGCTGCCGAAAAGCGCGCCGCCTTCCGAGATGGACCACATCAGGTACTCATCGATGCCCAGCGGCGTTTGAATCATGAACGCCAGCAGCGCCGGTGACGGATTGACCGCCAGCGCCATGTCTCCGTCACCCATCCCTACCGGGCCATGACAGTCCCGGCAGTTGGCGGCATACAGCGCCCGTCCGTCATCCACCACCTCGGGAGAAATCGCGAACGGATTGCGCTCGCCCCGATAGGGTTCCGGGACGCCGTGGTCCATGTAGTGCTGATGGCGGGCCATGCGTTTTTGCCGGGACGGCTCCAGGGGGTCAAGGCTCCACCAGTCCCTCAGCAGCCAGTCGGGGTTCCACATGTCGGGATAAGCCGATGTCGGTGCCGGTTTGGATCCGGGGACCGCACCGATGGCGACGCCGGCGACCGCGAGCAGAGCCAGAATCACGATCAAAGTCGGGCGTCCCCGGCGTCCTGATTTTCGGCTCTCAATCATTTGACTCCCGTCTCCAATTCTGCGCTGTTCCGTTATGCACGTGTTGAACTTAGAGATTCCCACCACCACATTGAAACCGTGCACGGGATCAATGCGGCTGATCTACGTCAACTTCGACGGGAATCGGCCGCGTATCCTGATACTCGAATCGAATCCACGGCTTACGGCTCTGTTTCAATTATAAATAAGGAGTGAAGGCCATGAGCACTTTGCGCCAACTCAGATCGGGCTTCTCTCGGGCCCTGGATACTATCAGCGAGGGCTGGAACGAGCTGGTGGAGCGCACCGGCAGCGCGCTAACCCGTTTTCACCTTCCCCGTCCGGGCTCCGGCGTAGAAACCCCGGAGGAGCGTGTGGCCCGCGACGGCGTGCGCTGGGGCGTGCTTGCCGCCGAGACCAGCGTCGATGACGAATCGGTGCGCGTCGCCATCGAGGTTCCGGGCATGGATAAGGACAACTTCGACATTCACCTGAGTGATGACGTGCTGGTGATTCGGGGTGAGAAAAAGGTAGAGCGGGAATCCACCCAGGGTCGCTACTTCGTGATGGAGCGAGCCTACGGCCGTTTCGAGCGCGCCATCGAGCTGCCGGTGCCGGTAAGCGATTCCGACGTCAAGGCGGAATACACGCGGGGCGTGCTGCGAATCACCATGCCGAGGAGGGCCGATTCTAAGGTCCGCCGCATCAAGGTGAGTGGTACTTAATCCAAGCTCAGCCCTGGCTGCGGGCAGGCAAATTTGAACAGCCGGGAATGGCTCGATTAACGCCTTCCACCGGCAACCGCGTCACGCAGGTCGTCTGATCTCGGCGTGGAGTTCGCGTGCTTTATTGAGCCAAACGCACGCTTCGCAATGGCAGCCTTTTCTTGGCCGGTGACCTGCGCGAAATGACGAAGCTTCGATGTATACCAGGGCAAATTCCAACGCCTTTACCAGGTGCGGCATCCGCTTTGCTTTAAGGCCTGAGAAATCGTCATTATGGAAGAGCCAGCTACATTCAAGACGGCTGGCGCAATCGGCGCATACGGGATCACCCGGTGAGAAATTGCCTGCGTGGGTACAGTTTTCAAGGTCGATGTTCGAGCGAACGAACGTTCGCGGGAAATCGAGCATTTCGAGGATCTGCTCTTTCACCTGACCGCTCCCTTCGAAAAAAGACAATTACCCCCTGATACTTTGGATGTCCGCGGGGGTCAAACGTTCAGTGAATGGGGTTGAAACTCGCTTCGCCCCGAGTGCCAAAAGTGATGGAGGCCGTAAAGTGTCCACGTCCTTGAACCGGCAGATCAGCGAGCGCCTGGAAGAGGCAGCGAGCCTGCTCGAGCAGCAGCAGGCGAGCCCGTTTCGCGTCAGCGCCTACCGCAGAGCGGCGGGAACCCTCGCCGGCCTCGAGCCGGAGGTTGACAAGATACTCGAGCGCGAAGGAATGCAGGGGCTCACTGCGCTCCCCGGTGTCGGCCGCGGCATTGCCAACGCCATTATCGAGATGGTGTCCCGAGGCCGCTGGACCTTGCTCGATCGCCTCCGGGGCGAACTTGATCCGGTACGCCTTTTTCAAGGCGTCCCCGGCTTAGGTCCTGATCTGGCAAAACGCATCCACGAGCACCTGCACGTGGATACTCTGGAAGCCCTGGAGATCACCGCCCACGACGGTCGCCTGGAAACGGTCCCCGGCGTCGGACCGCGACGTGCCGCGGCAATCCGAAACCACCTTGCTTCGGCGCTCAAGCGGGTTCGACCCTCGGCACCGGCGGCCGCCGCGCCCGGACCCCCGGTGGAAATTTTACTTTCGGTGGATGCCGAGTACCGTGAAAAAGCGAATGCCGGCAAGCTCCCGACCATCGCCCCAAAACGCTTTAACCCACAAGGCAAGGCCTGGCTGCCGGTCATGCACGTCACCCGCGACGGCTGGCACTTTTCCGCGCTTTTCTCCAATACCGCCCGCGCCCACGAGCTCGACCGCACCCGGGACTGGGTGGTGGTGTATTACTACGACGACGAGCACCACGAAGGCCAGCACACGGTGGTGACCGAAACCCGTGGCCCCCTGGCGGGCAGGCGCGTGGTGCGCGGACGCGAGTCGGAGTGCCGCGACCTTAATCCGCCGGATTAAGCCGACTACTGATCGATTTCCCGCTGCGGGATTAAAAATTATCCTTCCAGCGGGTCCAACCCGACGCGTCTGGCGCGCGTGAATAGAAGGTGCAGGCGCCGGCCGGCTGAGGCTGATTGCCCTGGCTCCCGCGCCAGCCCGGTCGCCTGACAGACCGCTCTGTCCCCCCGCCGCCAGATTCCGGCCCCCCTTTGGCACCGTTGGAGCCACCGCTCGGGGCCGGATGCTCGACCTCCGACCTGGTCATGAGGGGCGGCGGTGTCTGCCCACGACTGTAACCGTTAGCCAGGCGGCCCCCCTGAGCGCCGCAGCGTCAGGCCTTCGATTAAAGAAATTCTCCCGATCAGCCGACACTCCCATCGGGGGCAAAGCCACGCCGCCGGAGTACGTACATCACCATGGCCCACGACCGTCTGACATTCGAGACCCTGGCCCAATCCTGGCTCGCGCGCCAGTGCGAAATCGTGCCCAGCGTCAAGCGGGGGCTGGTGGTGCTCGGCGTCTCTGAGGACATCGATCTGACCCCCACGGCCTGCTGGCCGGAGGGGGCGGAAGCCGCCGCCGGGCTGCTGTCGGCGGCCGAGCTGGCCGTGGACAAGTCCCAACCGGTGGTGAAGGTGCGGCCGAACGGTGCCAAGTCGGCGCTGGAAGTGGCCTGCCCCATCCTCGTCGAAGGCCAGCTTTTCGGCGTGGCGGCGATAGAGAGCGAGACCACGGAATCGCAGCAGCGCGCGGTAATGCAGCTTCTCCAGTGGGGGGTCTCCTGGCTGGAATTCATCGTCCAGCGCGAAGCCTCGGCGGTCACCAGCCGACTCATGACGGTACTCGAGCTGGTGGCCACCGTCATCGAGCAGGAGAAGTTTCACGCCGCGGCGATGGCTGCCGCCACGGAGCTCTCCCGCCGTCTTTCATGCGAGCGCGTGAGCTTCGGCTTTCTTTCCGGACGCCACATGCGGGTCCGCGCCCTTTCCCACAGCGCGCGCTTCAGCCACAAGGCCAATCTGGTGCGCGACATCGGCACCGCCATGGACGAGGCGCTGGATCAGAGCGCCATCATTGTCTTTCCATCGCCCCCCGACGAACGGTCGAGAATCACCAAGGCGCATGCGCTTTTGGCAAGGCGTCACAGCAGCACAGCGATCTGCACCGTGCCCATCTCCGAGGGCGATCAAATTGTCGGCGCGGCGACCTTTGAGAGAGGTCCCGAGCAGGAATTCGATCCAGCCACCTTAGAGCTTTGCGAGGCCATCGTGACGCTGCTCGGGCCGATCTTGAACAGCAAGCACAAGCACGAGCGTTGGCTCGGCGCCAAGGTGGGAGAGGCGTTCAACACCTTCGTCAAACGGTTATTCGGCCCTCGCCATCCGCTACTGAAGCTTTGGGCACTCGTAATCGTTACCGTCGTCAGTCTGCTCACATTTGGAACCGGCACCTATAGAGTTTCCGCCCCGGCGATGATCGAAGGCGCCGTGAAGCGCGTCGTCGTTGCGCCCACGGACGGGTATATTATCGAAGCGAACGCCCGCGCGGGCGATGTGGTGAAGGCGGGCGACTTGCTCGGCAAGCTCGACGACAAGGATCTGAACCTGGAGCGCATCAAGTGGCAGAGCGAGCGCGAGAAGCTCGTCAAGCAGTCGCGCAGCGCGCTCGCCGCTCACGATCGCACCGAGGCCAGCATCCTCTACGCCAAGATTGCCCAGGCTGATGCGCAGCTCGCGCTGCTGGACGAGCAGCTTGCGCGGGCGCAGTTCTCGGCGCCCTTGGATGGAATCATCGTCAGCGGTGACTTGAGCCAGGCGCTCGGCTCGCCGGTGGAGCGCGGCGAGGTCTTGTTCGAGATCGCGCCCCTGGACGCATACCGCCTGATTCTGAACGTGGACGAGCGCGAGATCTCCAGCGTCGGCTTAGGACAGCGCGGTCATCTCGGGCTCTCCGCCGTGCACGGGGAACGCATTCCCTTTGTCGTGGAAAAAATAACGCCGGTATCGGTGGTCGAAGACGGGCGCAATCACTTTCGGGTGGAAGCTCGACTGGAGCGTGAGCCCAAGCTGCTGCGGCCGGGAATGCAGGGTGTTGGCAAGATCGAGGTTGAGCCACGCTCGCTCTTCTGGATCTGGACGCACAAGCTGACATCGTCTTTGAAACTGTGGTTCTGGAGCTGGCTACCGTAAGTCTGCCCTGATCGTGGCCGGATCGATACACAGTTCCTCCTGGTACCGCGTCGCGTCGCTTAAGCCGAAGCTTCGTCCCCACGCGCACATTCACCGCCATTATTATCGAGGCACGCTCTGGTTCGTGCTCGAGGACAAGAGCTCCGGGCGCTATTTCCGCTTCTCCTCCGCAGTCAATCAGTTCGTGGGACTGATGGACGGGGAGCGCACCGTTCAAGAGATTTGGGACAGCGTCTGCGAAAAGCTCGGCGACAACGCGCCGACCCAGGACGAAGTGATTCAGCTTCTAGGCCAGCTCCACGCCAGCGACGTATTGCAGTGCGACGTTTCGCCGGACAGCATGGAACTTTTCCGCCGATTCGACAAAAAGCGAAGCAAGGATTGGAAGCAGCGCCTTGCGAGTCCGCTTTTCGTCAAGTTCCCGCTGCTGGATCCGGAGGAGCAACTGGAACGATGGCTGCCACTGGTCAGCCCATTGTTCACCTGGGCGGGCGCACTTGTCTGGCTTTGCGTCGTGTGTGCGGCGGCGGTGCTGGCGGTGAGCCACTGGTCCGCGCTCACGCATAACTTCGCCGATCACGCCCTGGCGCCGACGAACCTCCTGATTCTGGCGCTCACTTACCCCGTCACAAAAGCCGTGCACGAGCTCGGACACGCCTTCGCCACCAAGATTTGGGGTGGCGAGGTGCACGAGATGGGGATCACGATGCTGGCCTTCATGCCGATTCCCTACGTTGACTGCTCCTCCGCCTCCGCTTTTCTCGACAAGCGGCAGCGCATGATTGTCGGCGCCGCAGGGATTATCGTCGAGTTTTTTCTCGCCGCGCTCGCGCTTTTCGTCTGGCTCAATGTCCAGCCCGGCATCGTTCGGGAGATTGCCTTCAACGTGATGCTCATCGGCGGCGTGTCCACCCTCTTTTTCAACGGCAATCCGCTGCTGCGCTTCGATGGCTACTACGTGCTCGCCGACGCGGTCGAGATTCCTAACCTGGCTACCCGCTCCAGGAAGTATCTCTCGTACCTGTTCATCCGTTACGTCTTCGGCGTGCGCGAGGCGCGCTCTCCGGTCACCGCGCCGGGAGAGGCGGGATGGTTCCTGGTCTACGGCACGGCCTCGATGCTTTACAAGTTTTTCGTGATGTTCGTCATCATCGTATTCATCTCGGCCAAGTTTTTCGTCATCGGCTTGATGCTGGCGGGTTGGATCATCGCCACTCAGATCTTCCTACCCATCGTCAAGCAGGTTTCGTTCGTACTTTTGAGCCCTCAGATTCAGCGTCATCGAGTGCGCGCGGTCGCCACCACTTTTCTCACTTTAATTGCGGTTATCGTGCTGCTGTTTCTCGTCCCGGTTCCGAGCCGAACCATGGCCGAGGGCGTGGTCTGGCTGCCGGAACAGTCCCAGGTCAAGGCTGCAATCAACGGAACCGTGGTTCGCGTCCTGGCGGCGCCTGATAGCCGGGTGGAGCCCGGTGAACCTCTGTTCGAAACCGAAGATCCTTTCCTGCCCGTGAACGTCAAATTGATCGAGTCGCAGCTTCGGGAACTTTCCGTCCGCTACGACGCCCAGCGCCGAGTCGACCGGGTCCGCGCCCAAATCATCAAGGAAGAAATGGCGGCAATCCAAGCCAATCTGGCCGATGCCAGGGATCGCCTCGGGCGGCTCATCGTGCGCAGCGAGGTCGCGGGTAAGTTGATCGTGCCGAACGCCGAGGACATGCCCGGCCGCTTCATCAAGCAGGGCGAAACCCTCGGTTACATCACCGATTCTTCGCCCATCACCGCCCGGGTCGTTCTCAAGCAAGGAGAATACGCCCTGGTGCGAGAGCGCACGTTAGAGGTCGAGGCGAGGTTTTCCGACCGGATCGATGAACCTTTAGAGGCAACGATCAAGCGCGAAGTCCCCGCCGCAAATTATCTGCTCCCCAGCAAAGTTCTCGGTCGCATAGGCGGCGGCCGCATTCCGGTGGACTCGCTGGATTCTCGGGGCACCAAAGCGCTTGAGAAGATCTTTCAAATCGACGTCGAAATTCACGAGCGCAAAGAAGTGCCCCACATCGGCAAGCGGGTTTACCTTCGATTCAATCATGGCAACGAGCCCGTCGCGCAGCAGCTTTATCGTGCCTTGAGCCGTCTGCTGCTGGGTTTGCTGCTCAGAGGCGCCGGTGTCTAGCGCCGTTTTCGGCCGGGGACTTTCCCTCGGACCTTATCCCGAACGCCAGGAAGACTTTCCCACCGCGCTGGAACGCGCCTGGTCCCGCCTCCCGGGACTCTTTACCCGTCGCACCAGCCAGTTTGGTTTCGGGCGCTTCGTCACGATGGTCAAAGACGAGGCGCGCGCTTTGGAAGATCTCAAAGACGACGAGTTTGCTGATTCCATTTCCAAGCTTCGCTACGAGCTGAGAAAGGAGGGACAGACCGATCGCCTGATTGCGCGCTCCTTCGCCCTGATTCAGCAGGCCTCTGAGCGCACCCTCGGCATGCGGCACTTCGACGTGCAGCTGATGGGCGGCTTCGTAATGGCCAAGGGCATGCTGGCCGAAATGGAGACCGGCGAGGGCAAGACGCTCACGGCCACGCTTCCCGCATGCACCTCCGCCTTCGCCGGACTTCCGGTCCACGTGCTGACGGCCAACGACTATCTGGTGCAGCGGGACGCCGAGCTGATGCAGCCAATCTACAGCGCGCTCGGACTCACGGTCGGCACAGTCGTCGACGGCATGGACGCGGATCAGCGGCGTGCTGCCTACGCCAACGACATAACCTACTGCACCGGTAAGCAGCTAGTATTCGACTACCTCAAAGACCGCCTGCTGTTACGCAACCTGCCGGGCCGACTGAGCCTTAGCGTTCAGAAGCTGGACGCGAAGCAGAGCCGGCTGTCTTCGCTGCTGCTGAGGGGTCTTTGCGTGGCTCTGATCGACGAGGCGGATTTCGTCCTCATCGATGAGGCGCGCACTCCGCTGATTCTGTCCCAGCCAGGTGACTTTCCAGAGCAGAAGGATAATTTCGTCCACGCCCTGGCGGCGGCGGACGATCTCGAGGCGGGCGTGGATTTTGCGCTGTTCACGAAGGAACGGCGCATCGAGCTGACCGATCGGGGCAACAACCGGCTTGCCGACTTAGGTGAAAACCTGGGCGGTATCTGGGCCAGCACTCGGCGGCGTGAGGAGCTGGTGCAACAGGCCTTGAGCGCGCGTCATCTGTTCGAGCGCGACAAGCAGTACCTGATAAGGGACGGAAAAATTCAGATCATCGACGAGAACACCGGCCGGATCATGGCCGACCGATCCTGGGAGCGCGGCCTGCACCAGATGATCGAGGTGAAGGAGGGATGCGAGATCACGCCGCAGAAGGAGCCGCTGGCCAAGCTCACCTACCAGCGATTTTTCCGCCGATATTTAAGGCTCTGCGGCATGACCGGAACCGCCATGGAAGTGGCCGGCGATCTGCGTTCCACCTACGGTCTCGAGGTGGTGCGCGTTCCGACCCACCGCGCCAGCAAAAGAAAATTCAAGCCCACCCGGGTGTACCCGAGGGCAAGCGCCAAATGGCAAGCGATTGTCGAGTCCATCGAACACCAGCAGGAACGCGGCCGGCCGGTGCTCGTCGGAACCCGCTCGGTGGCCTCATCCGAGCAGCTGAGCGCTCTGCTGAAGGAGAAACGGCTCGGGCACAACGTCTTGAGCGCGCGCCAGGACGCCCACGAGGCAGAGGTCGTTTCCCAGGCCGGCCAGCGGGGCCGGATCACCGTGGCCACCAACATGGCCGGGCGCGGCACCGACATCAAGCTGGGCCTCGGCGTCACAGAGCTGGGCGGGCTGCATGTGATCGTGGCCGAGCGTAACGATTCGGGGCGGGTGGACCGCCAGCTCATGGGCCGCTGCGCGCGCCAGGGCGATCCCGGCAGCTGTGAGGCCATCCTCTCCTTCGAGGACGAGCTGACGGCGGCCTATTTCCGCCCCTGGCTGGTCCGGTTTTTACGCCGATTCGCCCGGCGGGGCCGTTCCGCCGGACCCCTGCTGAGCTATCTGCTCACCACCCTTCCCCAGCGGGCCACAGAGCGGGCCCACGCCAGGCTCCGCCGCAACCTGCTGAAAATAGACGAGCATTTGGGCAACCTGCTGGCCTTCTCAGGGCGCCCGGAGTAACCCGCCGGGGGCGGCCGTCACAGTCCGGGCCTCCGCGACCCCCTATCCATCAAGAAATTTCTCACCGGGTCGATATCCCGAGCGAGGATCTCTTTGGCCGGAATCGGGGGCCGATTACGCCTTTGGCCAATGGATCCCAAGCACTTGAGCCGTGCCGGTGCCCCCAGAGGTCACCGATTTGAGGACGCTGCCACGGCCGGGATGCCGGGCAACAACTATTGGGTTGAAGGGCAATGCGGACGATTTTAAATCTTATTTTGAGGATCAAAGCGTGTGACCGCGGTCTCGGCGCCGTACATGGCCTCGCCGGCATAGTGCGACGCATGTCAAAGCCCTGCCTGGTCATCGCCGGTCTCTCCACCGCGCCCCACGCGATTGCGCAGGCCGACCTGGGCCTCAATACTCGGAAAAAGCGCCGCGTGGAGGAGCTATACCATCGAAAGGCCGTCTCCGTGCACGAGCGGGACGAGGTGGTGACCAATGCGAAGCTGGCCGGAATCCAGCTGCGTCAGGCCAAAGACAAGCAGCG